>CBFGUY010000005.1:0-57905 GCA_965651895.1 uncultured Algoriphagus sp.
TAATCCTCATTGATTATAGCTTTGTCCAGCATTTGATTAAGCTTATCCAAACTGTAATCCTTTAATGAAGGCTCTTTTTTAGTAGTAAACTTTTGGGTCGAGGGTTTTGGTTCTTTTTTTTCCTCTTTGTCTTCTACCTCATAATGCTCCACTGCCCCTTCAGACATTGCCTTTTCGGTACAATATACAGGACATCCAAACCGTATTGCAATAGCAATTGCATCAGATGGGCGGGAATCAACATTCGCTTCTATGTCAGAACTTTTACATTGAATTCGGGCATAATAGACGCCTTCTTTCATGTCCGTAATTACAATCCTCTCAATATCAAAATTAAACCCTGTGGCAAATGATTTGAATAAATCATGGGTCATAGGTCGGTTTGGAATTATCTTTTCGATTTCTAAGGCAATCGCCTGCGCCTCAAACATACCGATCACGATCGGCAGCCGCCTCGCTCCCCCCACTTCACCGAGCACCAAAGTAAAAGACCCTGATTGGGAATGGTTGGACGAAAGTCCTAAGATCTCAAGTTCTATGAGTTTTTCCACAAAAATCTACAATTCAGCTTTAAACGCTTCGTTAAGTTTCGGCACTATTTCAAATGCATCTCCTACAATTCCATAATCAGCAGCTTTGAAGAAAGGTGCATCAGGGTCTTTATTGATTACTACAATGCATTTTGAGGAATTGACTCCTGCAAGATGTTGAATAGCTCCTGAAATTCCTATCGCCAAGTACAAAGATGGGGCGACTTTTATTCCCGTTTGACCTACGTGCTCATGGTGAGGTCTCCATCCCAGATCAGAAACGGGCTTGGAACAACCGGTAGCAGCTCCTAGAATAGATGCCATTTCTTCCAGCATCCCCCAGTTTTCAGGGCCTTTCAGTCCTCTACCGCCTGAAACCACTATATCTGCTTCAGGAAGCAGTACTTCACCGGTGGCGCGCTCGGTAGAAGTGATCTTGGATGCGAAATCCGAATCGCTGAGTGAAACATCAAAGCTTTCTACCTGGGCATCTGGGCCGTCTTGTTTCAGGTCTATTGCATTCTTTTTGATCGCAAGGATTTTATTCTCAGTGGTTACAGTCGTTTCCGCAAAAGCTTTTCCGGTATAAATACTCCTTTTCACTATATACTCTCCTTCAGTCTTGGGCAATTCGACTACATTGGATACCAATCCAGCTTTCAGCTTAATGGCAAGCCTAGCTGCCACTGCATCACCTAAGGATGATTTTGCCAATACCAATGTCTTTGCCCCTACCACACCAAAAGCCTGTGCGACTGCAGAAGCATGGGCCTGGATCACTCCAGCATCCAGCCTGCTTTCTGCACCATGCATTACTTTTGCCGCACCAGCTTTTCCTACTGTAGCAAGTTCTTCATTACTGATGGTCCCAAGTGCTACTGCCACCACATCTCCCTCTCCTGTCTGTGCAGCTAGAGCACTTGCAAAAGACACCGCCTCAAGACTGGTCTTTTTTACTTTCCCTTCAGCCTGTTCTATATATACTAAAATTGACATAATATCTTAATTTAAAATAAGTTATAGGGTTTAGATTAAAGAACTTTTGCTTCGTTTTTCAAAAGTTTCACCAACTCGGCCACATTATCTTTGTCCACTAGTTTGACTGCGCCTTTGGCAGGAGGAAGCTCATATTTGCTTGCCTCAGCCTGCGTTTCCTGAGAGACAGGTTCTACGACATTCAGAGGCTTGGTTCTCGCAGACATAATTCCGCGCATATTTGGGATTTTCCATTCTGCAATTGGCTCCTGACAACCGGCTATCAAAGGAAGATTCGCTTCCAGGAGTTCTTTTCCGCCTTCGATTTCCCTGGCCATTTTCACGGTAGCACCATCCACATCCAGCTTCATCACAGGAGAAAAGGATGGTAAACCCAACAGCTCCCCTACCATGCCATGAACCATGCCTCCGTTAAAATCAATAGACTCCCTACCCATCAATATCAGATCATACCCTCCTTCTTTCGCATAGTGGGCAATCTGCTTAGCTACAAAATATGAGTCCTTCGGAAAAGAATTTACTCTGATAGCATCATCCGCACCGATTGCCAAAGCCTTTCTCAGTGTAGGATCCGAATCCGCTTCTCCTACATTCAAAACAGTTAACTTACCGCTGGATTGATCCCTCAACTCTACAGCTCGGGCCAAGGCATAGTCATCATACGGGCCAATAATATATTGAACTCCGGTAGAATCAAACTTGGTATTGCCGTCCGTAAACTGAATCTTTGAGGTAGTATCGGGCACGTGGGTGATACAAACAAGAATCTTCATTGGTTTAGAATTAGATTAGTCTAGATTTATTTCCCGTGAAAATAACAGTAAGCACTTAATTAAAAAAACTATTGATGAGCAATCTGGACAGGATACAGATACTAAAGCAGTTTACAGAAGAAGAGCCGGCAAATCCATTCAATTGGTATGCATTGGCGATTGAATATCGCGAAGGGGATCAAAAAAAAGCTTGTAGTCTATTTGCCAGACTACTTATGGAGCACCCCACCTACCTTGCTACCTACTTTCCGGCTGCCCATCTTTATGCGGAAATGGGAGAAATAGAACCAGCAAAAGAGATTTTTGAAAATGGAATAGCGTTGGCCCGTGATCAAAAAAACATCAAAGCACTACAGGAACTGCAAAATGCTTATCAGAATTTTCTTTTTGAAAACGATTTGGATTAGAATATTCTTCTCCTCCATTAGGGACATTTATAAACCAAGATCTCACAAACTACTAAGAATGTAGATTAAAAAAATCTGTGGGTATCCGCATCTTTTTCCGAATAAATATGCAGGAACCAATTATCTTGAAGTCTCTAATCTCCATCAAAAACAATGCTTCAATGATCACCCAACAAGAAATGCTGGCACATTTTATCCCTATTCTCGAGAAAAGTGGCAAGCGATACAAAAAGAAAAGTATGATCCGGGCAAAAAAAGCCCAGGCAGGACAAATGGTAGTGACAAAAACCTCAGATGGGCAGGAAACACAAAATACCGCAGAAAAAGGTGATTGGCTGGTAGAAAACCAGACTAGCAGCAATGAGCTCTACCTGGTAAAGGCAGAAACATTTCAAAAGAAATATACCCTTGTCCAATCTCTGGAGAAAGGCTGGGGGTGCTATCAGCCTAAAGGCGAAACAACCGGTATAATAGTCACCGATGCACATCTGGAAGCCTTAGGAGCTACCAAAGTTCTGGAGTTTCAGGCACCTTGGAGAGACACCATGATTGTCAAAAGTGGAGACATGCTGGTAGTGCCACCGGAGAAAAATGAAATTTACAGAATTGCCAAAAAGGAATTTGGAGAAACTTACGTGGCGATCTAAGGAACCAGTACAATTTTCCCCATTTGCTTACCATCCCGCATCTTATCAAAGGCTTCCACAGCTTGTTCAAATGTGAAAACTTGATCGATGATCGGTTTTATCCGAAGCTCTTTCACGAGTGAAACCATACCCTCAAAATCCTGATCAGAACCCATCGTAGTTCCCATGATTTTCAGCTGATTCCAAAAGATTTTCCTTGCTTCCAGCTTACTCGGATTGCCCAAGGTAGCTCCATAAAATACGATTTTACCGCCAGGTCTAGTTACTTGTATCAGTTGATTCAAGGTATCTCCCACTGCTCCGTCTATGATCAAATCAAATCCTGCAATTTCCTCGTTAGCTACGGATACCCAGTTGTCATTTTTATAATTATAAGTATTGCCAACCCCCAGTTCTTTCGCCTTTTTCAGTTTTTCATCGCTACTGCTGCTTGTGGATACTCTCGCTCCTAATGCAAGTCCAAACTGCACGGCAAACTGGGCTACTCCACCACCAAATCCTGTGACTAAGAGGCTTTCTCCAGATTGAACATTACCATGGTAAGTCAATGCCCGGAATGCTGTCAGACCTGCAAGGGGGAGTGCAGCTGCTTCTTCCCATTTAAGATGCGAAGGCTTTGGATATAGTCTATCAGCTGGAACGATTACCGTCTCTGCAAGAGTCCCATTTCTGGGCATTCCCAAAATCTCAAAAGAAGTACTTTGCACTTTTTGATTTTCTCCCCAATTAATAGCTGGGTTGATTATCACCTCTTTTTGAAGCCAATCCTTAGTCACTCCCTCTCCTACTTCCGTCACTATCCCTGCTCCATCCGAACCCAGTATTACTCCATCCTGTATATTGGGATAAAGCCCTTGCCGACACCATTCATCACGATGATTCAAGGCAGCAGCTTTGACCAAAACCCGGACTTCACCTTTACCTAGAGGAAGGTCTTGAACTTGGGTCAAAGAAAGTTTGGAAGTTTTTGATCGATCGAGCGTGATTGCTTTCATAGCTTAAAATGCGTCTTCAGAATTATTTCTGTTCAAAAGATCCTCTCCATCATCGCTGTTGGCTTTGCTTTGAAGTTTAATAGTATTTCCCGAATCAAACTCTGAAACTCCGCTTGACTGTGCGGCAAAAGTAGGACGGTAAACTGCATTTCCACCTTGGGGATCCATCATATTTCCGAAACCATCCAAATCCTGAAATTTGGTATATCTGCCGATGAAGCGGAGTCTTACCGTATCCAGTGAACCATTTCTATGCTTAGCGATGATTACTTCCCCTACACCTTGTGTAGAATTACCATCCTCATCTTCGGTAATCCCATAGTATTCAGGGCGGTAAAGGAACATAACCATATCAGCATCTTGCTCGATGGCTCCTGATTCCCTCAAATCCGAAAGTTGTGGACGCTTATCTCCACCTCTGGTCTCCACCGCTCTGGAAAGCTGCGAAAGAGCAATCACAGGGACTTCCAATTCTTTCGCTATTTTCTTTAAGGCTCTGGAAATACTTGCAATTTCCTGTTCACGGTTTCCTCCGCCTCCACTTTTAGAGTCTCCCGACATCAGCTGAAGGTAATCGATTACAATCATCTGAATGTCATGCTGTGCTTTCAGTTTTCTACATTTGGCCCTTAATTCCAGAATAGAAAGTGCTGGAGTGTCATCTACGAAAAGCGGTGCTTTGGACAGTTTTGCGGTTTTGTGAACAAGTTGAGCCCATTCATGCTCAGCCAGTGTACCCTTTTTTATTTTCTCGGAATCCAACTCTGCTTCTGAGGAAATCAGACGATTAACCAGCTGCACCGAGGACATTTCCAATGAGAATATAGCTACCGGTCTGGAATGATCAACTGCCGCATTTCTCAGAACTGAAAGGACAAAGGCAGTCTTACCCATCGCTGGACGGGCTGCTATAATTACCAAATCCGACTTTTGCCAGCCCGAAGTAACTCTATCCAATGCCGTCAAGCCCGATGGAACTCCTGTGAGGCCGTCTTTTTGACCTTTTCTGGCTTCCAGCTCTATGATGGCCTCACGCATGATGGACTTCATATCAGAGTAGTTTTTACGGATGTTTTTTTCTGATATCTCAAAGAGATTCTGCTCCATCTTATCCAACAACTCAAACACATCTGTGGTCTCCTCGTAAGCGTCTTTTTGGATATCTGAGGCAATTCTGATCATTTCCCTCTTGATGGATTGTTCCGTAATAATTCGGGCGTGATATTCTATATTGGCGGCAGATGCTACTTTGGAGGTGAGTTCGGTCACATAGAAAGCCCCTCCGGCAATCTCCAGATTACCGCTTCTGCGTAGCTGGGAGGTGACCGTAAGCAAATCTATAGGCTGACTCTCGGTAAATAGGTCAAGAATCGCCTGAAAAATCACCTGATGTGAATCCTTATAAAAGCTTTCCACTTTCAGGATATCAATCACATTGGTAAGCGCATCTTTCTCCAGCATCAGGGCTCCAAGTACAGCTTCCTCAAGATCAATGGCTTGAGGGGGAACTTTGCCTAGCATAGCTGAATTTTGGTGATTAGGTTTACTTCTGGTGATGCGGGGATTGCTACTTTTTTCAGACATAGAACAAATGTATTGGGAATATGGCAAGAGTTTTAAACATTTTTTGCCTGAGTTATCAACATCTCAAATCCTCAACAATCAAGCCTTGCTAAGTTAAGTTGGTATAGAATTTCGAAAATCTTTTGAATTAGAGATGCTAACCACCTAAGCAGCCAATTATTATTTTTAAGTTTGGTGTAGAAAACCTACCCCTTTAATTAATTCAATGAATAACTATCACTTTATAGCAATCGGTGGAGCTGTAATGCATAACCTGGCTCTGGCCCTGGTAGAAAAAGGCTACCAGGTCACCGGATCTGATGACGAAATCTATGAGCCTTCTCGGACAAGGCTAGAAAAAGCCGGGATTTTGCCAGCGCAATACGGCTGGTTTCCAGATAAAATAACCGGTGAGCTGGATGGCATAATACTGGGAATGCACGCCAGAATAGATAATCCTGAACTTGTAAAAGCTCAGCAGCTAGGCATACCGGTATATTCTTTTCCTGAATTTATTTTCAATCAAAGCCAAAATAAAAAGCGGGTGATCGTGGCAGGCTCACACGGCAAGACCTCCATCACTTCTGTCATATTACATGTGCTGAAAGACCAACAGGTGGATTTTGATTATTTGGTAGGCGCTCAGATTGAAGGGTTTGATTTGATGGTAAAGCTCTCAGATGCTCCTGTGATCATCATCGAAGGGGATGAATACCTTACCTCCCCTCTGGATAGGACTCCAAAATTCTTCCACTATAAGCACGATATTGCCTTGGTAAGCGGAATTGCATGGGATCATTACAATGTATTTCCGGATTTTGAAGAATACAAGGAGCAGTTTCAGCAATTGATGAATCTGACTCCCGATTCGGGTGAATTGATTTATTGTGAGGCCGATCCTTTAGTGAAAGAGGCAGCAGAAAAAAGTAAAATCAAAGCAGCAAAAACTGCCTACAAAGCGCATCCTGCTATCATAAAAGACGGAAAGACATTTTTGGAAACGGAAGAAGGCTTAATCCCGATTTTTATTTTCGGGGAGCACAACCTGCAAAACCTCCAAGGAGCCATGGATATTTGTCTGTCCCTGGGATTGTCCAAGCAGCAATTTTACGAAAGCATCCAAACGTTCAAAGGAGCAGCAAAACGCCAAGAGCTTTTGGTACAAACTGAAAACTCCGCCCTTTTCAGAGACTTCGCTCATGCTCCATCCAAACTGAAAGCAACAGTGTCAGCAGTCAAAACCCAGTTTCCGGAAAGAAACCTGATTGCGGTGCAGGAACTTCATACCTATTCCTCGCTGAATAAGGAATTTTTGCCTAATTATGCTAGGTCTATGGAGGCTGCTGATCTGGCAATTGTGTACCTTGATCCTCATGCCGTAGCATTGAAAAAATTGGAGTTGATGGATGAAGAAACTTTACGCGATGGATTTCAAAGACCGGACCTTAAATTATTTACTGATAGTAATAGCCTGAAGGAGTACCTTCTAGCACAAGATTATACAAATTCCAACCTACTTTTGATGAGCTCCGGATCCTACGATAAAATGGATCTGGAGCCTATAAAAGCTAAATTCAAATAACCATGAAGTTAAACTTGAAAAATCCCGTCGCATTTTTTGATCTGGAAGCTACGGGAGTCAATATTTCTACGGACAGAATAGTGGAGATTTCCATAGTCAAGGTACAGCCTGATGGAGGACAGGAAATCTATACCCGAAGAATTAACCCTACCATACCTATTCCTTTGGAATCATCCTTGATTCATGGTATTTACGACAAGGACATCAAAGAAGAAAAAACGTTTAAAGAACTGGCAAAAGAAATATTCCAATTTATAGGGCAAGCTGATTTGGCAGGTTTTAACGTCCTAAAATACGACATCCCCTTATTGGTGGAAGAATTTCTCCGGGCAGGAATAGAGTTTGACCTTGATAAGCGTAACCTGCTGGATGCCCAGAAAATCTTTTTTATGATGGAAAAGAGAAATCTCACGGCAGCATATAAGTTCTATTGTGGCCAAAATCTGGAAAATGCCCATAGTGCCGAAGCAGATACCTTAGCTACGTTAGATGTCTTTAAAGCACAGATAGAGCGCTATCAGGGAGAAGAAATGGAAGATCTTCAGGGAAATAAAATAGGTGTGTTCGAAAATGACATGAAGAAACTCCACGAGCTGCTCAATGAGAAAATGGTAGATCTGGCAGGAAGATTTGTGTTCAACAACGATGGAGAAGAAGTGTTCAACTTCGGAAAGCAAAAAGGCAAGCCCGTAACCCAGGTACTTAAAGAGGAACCTGGATATTACGACTGGATGATGCGGGGCGATTTCCCGCTGGATACTAAAAGAAAACTTACCCAGATCAAGTTGAGAGGGTTCAATATGTAACAAAAAAACCGGAGTAATCTCCGGTTTTTTTTGATTAATCTTTGTAATAAGCCAGTGCAGCTGGCATGTGTTCATTCAACTTATTAATCCTGGTTTGTGACGCAGGGTGAGTGGAAAGAAACTCAGGCGGAGCGGCACCACCTTCCTTCTCCAGCATTCTTTCCCAAAAGAGTGGAGCTTCCCGGGGATCATATCCGGCAATGGCCATAAAGGTCAACCCTAATTCATCTGCTTCCAACTCATGTTTTCTCGAAAATTTCAACATTCCCAACTCACCGCCGATCCCTACTGATTGCAGGAAGATAGCCTGTGTCATGGTAGGGTTTTGGCCTATAGCCGTGGATAATACCCCCACGCCTAGTTCCTTCACCATCCCATTGGACATTCGTTCAGCCGAATGAGAGGCAACAGCATGGGCGATCTCATGCCCCATCACCACCGCAATACCTGTTTCAGTCTGCGTCAAAGGCATAATACCCGTATAGAAGGCTACTTTGCCACCAGGCATACACCATGCGTTCACTTGGTCGCTTTCTATCAGATTAAACTCCCACGAAAAGGATTTGGCCAGATCTTGGTAACCTTTAGAAACTAAATAACTTTCAACAGCCTCCGCCATACGTTTCCCCACTTTGAGGACTTTTTGCCCGTCAGCTGTATTGGTTACTACTTTTTCTTTCTTTATCACCTCACTATATTGCTCATTGACCAAAGGTTGAATCTCCTCGTTGGATACTAGGGCAAGTTGATTTCTGCCTGTAAGCGGAACTTTGGCACAGGAATAAACAATCAGTCCTGCACAAAATAAAAATGCTATTTTTTTCATAAGGCTTGTTTTTATACTTAATGGGCTCAATTTAAATACCAGAAAGCAAATTTTAGTACTTTAAGCTTTTTAAAATCGCAAATATGGATCAGCAGAAAACCCAAACCACTTTAAAATCAGGAGCTTTAGCCTATCAAAAAAAAATGCGCAATCCATTCTATTTTTGGTTTGGCATGCTCATCAAGCTACCCTCTGCCATATTTTGGAAATTCAGGTTGAAGGAATTAAATGCTGAAAAATGCGTGGTAACCCTACCCTACAGCTGGAGAACACAAAACCCATTCAAGTCTATCTACTTTGCCGCTATGGCTGGAGCTGGAGAACTCAGCACAGGGGCACTTTGCCAGCTAGCTATAAGTGATTTAGGAAAATTCTCAATGTTGGTCGTTGATTTCCGTGCAGAGTATTATAAAAAAGCCAATCAAACCATCACCTTTACTTGTGCGCAAGGTGAAGAATTATTTCGGCTGCTCCAGGCTATTCCTCCCAATGAATCCGGCAAGTTGCTAATGATTTCCAGCGGAAAAAACCCTCAAGGAGATGAGGTAGCCCGATTCTATGTAACTTGGTCTTTTAAAAGAAAAGCCTAATTAATCCAGCGGCGTTCTCTTTCAATAAACTCATGAAGGGTATTGTACACTCGGTCTTTACTCCAATCCAAAAATTCATGGTACGCATTGCCTTCATTAAAGCGAATAATAATTTTATCCCAATCCGAGCGCTGCAGCTGATATTTAATCATCAGGTTTTGACGTACTGAATCAGATTCAACCACTTCATAATAACCTGCTCTCCTTCGCATCCATTCCAATTTCTTCTGATACGCACGTTCTAGTCTCGCTCTTTTAGTTAAAGAAGATAAAACCCCCGCTATGGCAATCCCGCCAGTCAGATCAGGAGATTCTCGGTAACCCGCACTTATCCCACCTTTTGTAGAAGGGGCTTTCTCTTCATCCGGGTCTATTAATATCAATTTACCATCCTTGAAGCGGTATGCGTAAGGCTCAGACTTCACTTCAAAAGTGGGAAGAAGTCTCGCTCTATCCTGAATCTGAAGGATCAAAAACGTCTCCTCACCAAGAGGTATTTTACGCTCTATAAACCCGGGGAAAGACACCCGTAAAGTATCACCTATATTTCCTTTGACAGAAAAGTAACCACGAAGGTTAGTAGTGTCAGCAATTCCTGAACCTAATATTTCTACAGCTACACCTTCCAGGTAAGTTTTGTCCGTGGCATCAAGTATATTCCCGGAATAGGATCTCTGTGCCAACAGACCAGGCATAAAAGCAAAATAAAGCAAGACTAGAATTCCAAATTTCATGAAGTCCAAAAATACTCAGCATTCCATAGGTTTTGACTAGGTAGCCGTTAAAGATGCTTAATTGGAGAATAGTTGAAAGGCCTGATTGAAACAATATCATGGTTTTCAACATGATATAGTGGTTTGGGGATACAGAACAAAAGGAATACATTTCATCACTTTTAGAATGGGGCTGATGTCAATTAGCCATGAAGCGACTTCTGATCATTCCAATTCACCTGAAACTAGCTAATTTCGCCAAATGGATTTCAAACTTACCCGCTTAGCCCCTACTCCCAGTGGATTTCTACATCTAGGGAATCTCTATTCTTTTTTAATTACCAAAGCCTTGGCTGAAAAAAATGGAGCCAAGGTACTGCTCAGAATAGATGACCTGGATCGGGAACGGTTTCGGCCAGAGTATGTGCAGGATATTTTTGACACGTTAGACTTCATGGAGATAAGTTATGACCTAGGGCCAAAAAGCATAGTGGAATTCGAACAGGAATGGTCTCAGATCCATCGTATGGGCGAATACTCACAGGTATTGGATACTATAAAAGAAAAGAAACTGGTTTTTGCCTGTGATTGCTCACGCAAAAAAATCCAGCAAATGAATCCTTCGGGATATTACCTGGGACACTGTCAAACGAGAAATATCCCGCTTGATAGAAATGAAACATGCTGGCGTATGGATACTTTTACCAGTGAATTCCTCAAGATCAACACATATACCCAAGGTGAAAAGACCCATACATTGCCGGAAGAATCTGCCTTTTTTATGGTAAGGAAAAAAGACAAGCTTCCAGCTTATCAGCTTACCTCCGTCATTGACGATATGTATTATGGAGTGGACCTGATAGTCCGAGGACAAGATTTACTAGGTTCCACCTTAGCCCAACAATTCCTCGCCGTGGAGCTAGGACTACGCTCATTTAGAGATGTCACGTTCCACCACCATCAGCTTTTGAAGGGGGAAAAGAATAAAAAACTCTCAAAATCCGAAGGGGCTACATCCATTCAATTTTTGAGGAAAGAAGGAAAAAAAGTTACGGATATCTATGGGATTCTTGGAAAAATGCTCGGCTCAAGTGAAGAGGTAAAGGATTTTGAATCCTTCAAAAAACATCTGGATCTATAGCTTCAATATGATAAAAGCCGGAGAAATCCCCCGGCTTTTATAGAGTTCACTTTAATTCCTATGTCTTAGTTGTACTTAGCGGGCATATCAGGAGTCACCATAGAGTTTTTGATAAACTCGCGGATATCTTCATTCGAAGTCTCCAAATCCTCAGCACGGAGGTACATCATGTGGCCGCTTCTGTACCCTTTCCATGAAATGCGCTCGGACATTCTACCTGCGGCATCAATTTGCCAAAGATTGTATTTCGCATTAAAGAAGTCTGTACCTCCATCGTAGTAGCCTGACTGAACCATCAGGTGTAGATAAGGATTTTGACGCATGGCATCTCCGAGATCATATCCTGTGCTCTCATTAGAACGGTTCCAAGGATGAACGGGGCCAAATAAGTTATAGGTGAGGTCAGTTTTGAAGTTTAGTTTCTCTCTTACATATACCTGAAAGGAAGGTGCAAATGCATGATTCCAAGAGGATAATGCGGGATCAAAATCCGGCCTGGAACCAGTCCCAGCATTGTCGAAGCCCTTATACCTACTGTCCAATCGTCCAACTGTCATACCTTTTTCTCTCAACAATTCTTTCCAGAAGAAGTTGGTAGGCACAAGTAGATTATGTTCAAGTATGACCTCTTTGCGTAACCCAGAATACAGTGCATATTTTGTTGCAATAGCATCGCGCTCTGCAGCCGATAGCATGCCGCCTTTCACCACAGCAGGTATTAACTCATTGATAGTAAACGCTTCCACTTCAGGCAGGAAATCCTCCAGATCCCTATTCTGTAAGGATGTATCCAAAGCCTTATGATACCATGCTGTGGCGGCATAATACGGTAGGTAATTGGAAGTGTGGATAGGAGCTCCCCGATCAATTCCCATTTCAGTGGGCGAGACCAGTATAACTCCGTTAAAATACATCCAGTGCGAATTTTGAAGCTGCGCCACCAATCCTGCCACGCGGGTAGTACCATAACTTTCTCCAATAAGATATTTTGGAGATGCCCATCTCTCCTGACGGGTCACAAAAGTATTCACCCAATCTGCCAGGTATTTGATATCTGAGTTGATACCAAAAAAGGTTGCTCTGTCCACTTCCTCATCCACAATTCTGGAATAACCTGTATTCACAGGATCCACATACACGATATCCGCTACATCCAGTATGGAATGGGGATTTGATTTCACACCATAAGGCTGCAGCGGATAGCCTTCTTCATCAATATTTAGTACTACAGGCCCTGTGTAGGCAATATGCATCCAGATAGAAGCTGAGCCCGGACCACCGTTGAAGGAGATTACTAAAGGTCGTTTTGTCTTATCTGAAATATCTGTACGCTCATAATAGGTATAGAACAAGGATGCTATGGGCTTACCTTTTTCATTCCATACCGGCTGAGTTCCGGCCGTGGCTTTATAGGACACTTTTTTGTCTTTAATAGTAGTCTCATGCTGAGTCACTACAGAAGATTCTACTTCGATTTGCCTTTCCGTTTGAGCCATCGCAGCCGAAAGACAGACAGTCAATAGTACTGTAAAAGTTAATTTTCTCATAAAGTATAGGGGATTTTCATTCGGTCTTGAAACTACTAATTGTAAGCCAAATCCTGGAACAAATTACACAGATGGAATATTTACTAAATATCCTTGTCCCAAACATAGTCTGTAGCCATTTGGTCTAGATTTTACGGCTGGGAAAGCAACCCTTATAGTACGATCAACAAAAGAAAACGAGGAGGCGCATATACCTTCAGAAAAGCCGATGTAGCCTGTACCTACGTGATTCTTTATACTAAGATTTCTTTTACTCTACTGGCAGAAAAGCGGTGAAACAGATTATTATAATCAATTAGTCTCCTCTGACACCATACTGATCGCATCGACAACGACCACTTCAAAGTCAATACCGCTCTTTAAGGATATTCATATGATGGGCAAAATGCCCAGGAATGATCCAGAACAGGGCTCTTGGGGTGATAGGAGATCCATTTGCCGTACCTACCAGGTCTAGGGAATCCTCGGGCAATATCCTGATCATGGACAATAGTGATTTACGCTGAGCCTGAAAATCTTCCAGTAGAAGTTCAATAGGCACATTTCCAAACCTGGCATTCAATACATAAGGATCCTGATCAAAGCCCGGTAAGGAAGATCTCTCCCCCCGTGCAAAACATAAGGCTCTGAAGGTCATAATTCTTTCCGTATCTATCACATGTCCAAGCACTTCCTTGGGAGTCCATTTTCCTTCTGCATAAGGCTTTTCTACCCAGCCCTTCCCTTTTTCTTGAAATAGTTTTAATAGCGAATCGGTCTGATCTATAAGCTGACTTTCGTAGTCATTGCCGGAGACCAATTTAATGTAGGTGGAATAAAAAGCAGGATAACTGCCATTTTTCGGTTGTTCAAGAGTATTCATGTAAAAAAGCTTTTGCTATGATATTTATGGGATAAATTTAGGTCTTTAGTATAAACCAGTCCTACTCATGCGTAAAAATTTATACACTATTTTCTTAGTATTCTGCAGCCAAATGGTCTTTGCTCAGACTACAATCATCCGAAACAGCGAAATAGCCCAGATGATTTCGGAGATTTCATCGGATTCTCTGGAGCATCATGTTAGGGTATTAGCCTCTTTCAATTCCAGACATACCCTAAGCATCGATGAAGAAGATGGGATGCCTGCGGCTCAACAGTACGTTTTATCTAAATTCAATCACTTTGCAAAGCAGTCAGGTGGAAGGATGACTGCAGAAATTGAAAAATTCATAATTCCTGGAGATGATCGCAGGATACCTACCGATTCACCAGCGGCTAACGTCATGGCCACGCTCAAAGGTACCAATCCCGCTGACGACAGGATCTTTATCATTTCAGCACATATGGATTCCCGAAATAAAGATGTGATGGATGAAAAAGGTGCATCACCCGGTGCCAATGACAATGGAAGCGGTACAGCGGCAGTGATAGAACTGGCCAGAATAATGGCTTCACACGAATTCTCGGCAACTATCCTGTTTGTTGCTTTTACAGGAGAAGAGCAAGGATTGAAAGGTGCAACTTATCTAGCTGATAAAGCAAAAAAAGAAGGTTGGAACATAGGGGCAGTTTTGAACAACGACATCATAGGCAACAGCAGCTCCTCGGAGACCCTGATCAAAGACAACCTGAAAATGCGTGTGTTCTCGGAGACGATTCCTGCAGCTGAAACCGAGCAAGAAGCTACTATCCGACGCTATATCAATGCTGATAATGACAGTAAATCCCGGCAATTGGCCCGCTATATCAAAGAACATGGGGAGCGCTATGTCGATCATTTTGAAGTAAAACTAATCTACCGCGCAGATAGATTTTTAAGAGGTGGGGATCAGACTCCCTTTGCCAGAAATGGGATGACGGCCATAAGAATGTCAGAAATGAACGAAAACTTCCTCCATCAGCACGAAGATGTACGTCTGGAAGACGGGATTCAATACGGAGATCTTCCGGATTTTATGGATTATGAGTACTTACGGAAAGTCACTGCTGTTAACCTGGCCTCTCTTGCTTCTTTGGCGGATTCCCCTGATCAGCCGCTGGAGGTAAAAATAGACGTTCGCAATCTCAGCAATCAAACGACTTTACTATGGAGTGCCCCTAAGATCGGAAAAGTAAAAGGATATTTTGTCCTGATGCGAGAAACTTCCTCTTCTATGTGGGAGCGCAAGTTTTGGACTACAGATACGACCTTAACCCTGCCTTATTCCAAGGACAATTATTTCTTTGCTGTACAATCTGTCTCAGAATCAGGAGCAGAAAGCATTCCTGTACTACCTACTCCCCTGTTTAAACTTAATTAAATCAATTCCAAATTCACCGTAATAGCGTGAAATGTGGAACCTGAATGATTATATTTAGTTTACTATTCCAAATACTAAAATTATGAAAGCTAAAGAAATCGTAACGCTACAGCGTTCATTACTTGTCGATACGGAGAAACTACTCAACAAACAGGTAGAAATGGAAGGGACATCTTCTGCATACTACCTCTCTATGGCATCTTGGTGTCACATGATGGGCTATGAGAATTCCGCAAAATATCTTTACACCCATGCAGACGAAGAGAGAATGCATATGATGAAGATTTTCCAATACATCAATGAGGCAGGCGGACACGCTATCCAGCCGGAAATCACCGGAATCAGACATAACTTCAATTCATTACGGGAAGTGTTTGAACTGATTCTGGAACATGAGATCAACGTTACCAAATCAATCAACAATATTGTGGATCATGCTTTTTCCAAAAAGGATTTCGCCACATTCAGTTTCATGCAATGGTATGTCACCGAGCAACGGGAAGAAGAGACTATGTCCAGACGGGCATTAGAGCTTTTTGACATCATCGGTGAGGAGGGAGTTGGCCTTTGGACTATTGACCAGGAACTGGGGAAACTGCATGCTGCAGCCCATCCTCAGGAATAATTTAAAAGCGGCTTTTAGGCCGCTTTTTTTATTGTATTTTTCTTAGAAAAACCTCATTCAGTTAAATATATAGGTGTTTTTTTAGCCCATAAACAGCAATTTTTCTTCTAGAATAGATTTTTTCTTAGAACTCTTTACTCTATCTTAATGGGGAGTTTATTTCCCAATCCCCAAACACCCAACTTGCTATGAGTTTCAATAAGAGCCAAGCGGCTTTTTTCCAGGCAATAAAATTGTCCCTGCCGAGCTATACTTCTTTGGTGGACGAAATTGCTGAGCTTCTAGAAATCAGCATTGATAGTGCATACAGACGGATCAGGGGAGAAAAACTCCTGGATTTCAGTGAATTGGAAGTCTTGTGCAGCCGGTTCAATATTTCTGTTGATACCTTTATCAATCTACAATCCAACAACATCCTTTTTCAGGGCAATCAGAACGACTACCAGGAAAATAGTTTTATGAAATGGATGGAAGATGTCTATGCCCAGCTAAATCTGGTTAATAGCTTTTCTAAAAAGCATATCTATTGGCTGGTGAAGGACATGCCCCCCTTTCACCATTACTACCACAAAGAACTGGCAGCGTTCAAGTTCTTTTTCTGGAGAAAATCGATACTTTTCAATGACAGTCTCAAAGACACCAAATTCTCCATCAAAGACAATACTTATGACCAGTTTGCCGAAATAACCCAGAACATCCTGAAGGCATATCATAAGATACCAACCACGGAAATCTGGAATATTGAAGGAATCAATGTCACACTACGTCAAATAGAACTGTATCATGAAATGGGAATCATGACTTCCACAGAAGATACGTTATTCCTCTATAACTGTATGATGGAAGTGATTGATAATCTGGAAAAAATGGCCGAGCGAGGTAAAAAATTCCTGCCTTCACAGCCAGAAAATGAGGGGGCTGACTATAATTTTTTTGTGAATGAATTTGTCATAGGAGACAATACCTTCTTTGCTACTATGGATGAAAAAAAGATGACTTATTTGAATCATAGTGTCATTTATTTTCATGGAACTTCTGATCCTTCATTCAATAATGCCATGTTCAGAAACCTTGAAAACCTCATTAAAAAGTCTACACAAATAAGTGTGGTCTGTGAAAAAGAGCGTAAGCAATTCTTCAATAAGCTCCGCAAAAAAGTAGTAGAAAGGATCCATGCTGTCCCAGTAGAAGAAGAGTAAATCAGCATGTGAGAAGATCCTGCCTCCTCTCAATTTATTTTTTCGCCAATATCCAGTTTTCACTAATTTATACCATATGCAGGAGGATTCATTTCTTCGGGTTGATAATGATAAAAATCATCACAGGATGCTGCCCATAAAGGCTGTAAGTTTTTCTCTTCCCCAAATATTCTGCTACTTTTACTCTGCAACGATCCAATTATGAACAACACCATCAAATACAGATTGGCAAGTATTGTACTGATCAGTACCTCTTTTTTTGCATGCCAGGAGAAAGCCAGTGACTCTGCTATAGACGAGGAAAGAATGATCTTAGCAGATATTCCTGCTCCCAAAAATAAAGTAGAGGGCATGGTATGGATTCCAGGAGGGGAATTCGTCATGGGCACAAATGAGGCGGAAGCCTATCCCGCCGAAAGACCTGCTGTGGATCTTAAAGTAAACGGCTTCTGGATGGATACGCACGAGGTTACCAATGCTGAATTCAAGAAATTTGTGGAGGAAACCGGATATGTAACCCTAGCCGAGAAAAAACCGGAATGGGAAGACCTCAAACAACAATTGCCCCCTGGCACACCAAAACCTGATGATGCCACACTAGTTGCGGGGTCTATGGTATTTAGTCCGCCTCCTTATGCGGTGCCTACCCAGGATATCTCTCTATGGTGGGTATGGGTGGAAGGTGCCAACTGGAAACATCCGGAAGGTCCTGAATCCGACCTGAAAGGCAGGGAAAACCATCCGGTAGTCCACATAGCCTATGATGACGCTAAAGCTTATGCGGCCTGGGCTGGCAAGAGATTGCCTTCAGAGATAGAATGGGAGTTTGCCGCTCGTGGAGGAGCTGACGGAAAACGCTTTGCCTGGGGTGATGAATTGACACCAAACGGGCAATATCTGGCAAACACCTTCCAGGGAAATTTTCCTAATGACAATAAAAATCTGGATGGATTTGAAGGTACATCCCCGGTAAAATCTTTTGCCCCAAACACCTTCGGATTGTATGATATGATTGGAAATGTGTGGGAATTGACGGACGATTGGTACGATGCTTTGAAATATGCCAGACTAGCTGGCCAAGCACCGAAACTTGATGCTGACATGAAGCAATGTTATAATCCAGATAATCCCTATGCCATGGAGCGTGTGATCAAAGGCGGTTCTTTTTTATGTGCTGATAATTACTGCGTCAATTATCGCCCATCTGCCCGTCAGGGACAGGCATTCGATAGTGGTACTTCCAATGTAGGCTTCAGACTGGTAAAAGATGCCGAAGAAAAGGTTATCAGTCTTAAGTGACATGACAACTATAAAACACGTATTAACAATTCTAGGCAGGACGCATTGCTAATCAGAGCATACCTCCAATTGGCATGTGCAAACTGTCCTTAAAACCCAATGCCCTCCTGCTTCTGGAGAAGCATGAGAACTTGGCCGCTATATATTTACTGCTTGTTCCATACACTGTTCTATTCCAGACAGAAGCTTATGGAAATACGCTGAAGAAAGAGCCAAAATAGCGAACCCTGCACTCTGCGGTGAAAGAAAAACTACTACAACTCGTACCCTTTGGTTACCCGTTGGATGTATTTCCCCAAAATATCAAACTCCAGATTGACCAAGTCCCCAGGCTGTAACTGGTGAAAATTGGTATGTTCATAAGTATAAGGAATTATCGCCACAGAGAATCTTCCGGGACCGGAATTGAAACAAGTCAAGCTAGTACCATTAATAGTTATTGATCCTTTTTCAACGGTCACGTTTCCTAAATCATGGTCAAATTCCAGATCAAAAACCCAGGATCCGTTTTGGTCTGTAATATTTTTCACCGTTCCCACCTGATCCACATGCCCTTGGACGATATGCCCATCAAACCGCCCGTTGGCAGGCATGCACCGCTCAAGGTTGACCCTCTTCCCTACCCTCCACTGTGATAGATTTGTTTTCTGGATAGTCTCATCGATCGCCGTCACCCGATAAGACTCCGGTGTTGTTTGAACCACTGTCAAGCACACCCCGTCGTGCGCTAACGACTGGTCTATTTTCAATTCCGAAGAGAGCGAAGAATCTATATCGAAATGTACATTGCTTCCATCCTGGGTAATATGCCGAATGGTGCCAAATGCTTCTATAATTCCTGTAAACATGGAGGTAGATTTAACTTTCAAAGTTTCAATGACTAAGCAATAAATGCCCGATTCAAGTTCAAATTAAGCCAAATATTCTTTTATCTTCGACCGCAGAACTATAAAAAACATGCCCCTACTCAAACTCGAAGATACTTATTTACATAAAGGAAAACGTAGAGCCCTGGTGACTTTGCTTCGGGAAAAAGGAATTAGAAGTGAACGTGTCCTTCAGGCTATCAACACCTTGCCCAGACATTTTTTCTTTGATTCGGCATTGATTTCCCATGCCTACGAGGACAAAGCCTTCCCTATAGGCGAGGGACAAACCATTTCCCAGCCTTATACAGTTGCTTTCCAAACCGAACTTTTAGATGTAAAGGAAGGTGATAGAATATTAGAAATCGGTACCGGTTCAGGCTATCAGGGAAGTATCCTGCATCTACTTGGAGCAGAAGTTTTTACGATAGAATATCAGAAAAAACTATTTGAAGGAACCAAACGCTTCCTGACCAGACTGGGAATAGAAATGCATCTCTTCTATGGAGACGGCACAGGGGGCCTTCCTGCCTATGCCCCTTATGACAAAATAATTGTCACGGCCGGGGCACCTGTGGTGCCGGAAGCTTTGATTAAGCAGTTGAAGGTTGGGGGCATCTTGGTAATCCCTGTAGGCGACAAGCGTAGGCAGACCATGCTTAAAATCACCAAAAAATCAAATACAAAAGTAGATCGGGAAGAATATGAAGGCTTTGCCTTTGTACCCTTGCTAGGAAAAGACGGCTGGAAATAAAATTACACCATACAGAACACGTGTTTTAATCGGTATTAAATCAGAATAATATTTCGCTAAATTTACTTACGGATTTCCGAACCAAATTTTATTTCTATTTTTGTCAAAAGTTAGATTTATGAGCACCAAAAAATTTGCAAGAGAGTCGGCAGTGATCATGACCGAAATGGTCCTTCCCAATGATACCAATACGCTGAACAACCTCATGGGCGGTAAACTAATGCACTGGATGGATGTGGTGGCGGCGATAGCTGCCCAAAAACATTCAAACAGCATCGTAGTGACTGCATCTGCCGATAATATTTCTTTTCAGGAACCCATAGCGTTGGGAAATGTAGTGACTCTAAAAGCACAGGTAACCCGGGCCTTTAACTCTTCCATGGAGGTATTCATAGAAGTGACTGCGGAGGATATTCCCGCCAATAAAAAAATCACAACCCATAGGGCATTTTTCACCTTTGTAGCTGTGGATGAAAACAATAGACCGAGTAGAATACCCGAGTTAGTGCCCGAAACTCCTGAGGAAATCGAAAACTACCAAGGCGCATTGAGAAGAAGGCAGCTGAGATTGGTACTTGCCAAGCGAATGAAACCTGAGGATGCAGTAGAACTTAAATCAATTTTCAATCTGGACTGACAGGAAAACAACGGGGATGATAGAGATATTATCCCTCTTTTTTTGTGATAAGGCGATTTTTGAGCAATTTCCCGACATGGAAAACATGAGCATCCACGAGCTCCAACATATCATCACTGAAGAACTTTTTTTCTTTGAAAAAGAACCTACGTCTGAAGGAGCTCAAGACAGGGCAAATTCTTCTAATGAAAGCGAAAAACCGAAGACTCTTCCGAGAACAGTGCATATAGAAGGAGCCACTCCTCCTAAAGAAGAATTGAAGCCCGAACCGATAAAAGTCCGTGGAAACTTCGAAAAAGGCATACTCGTGCTGCATGAGGAAATCGAACTAAAGCCCGAAGTTATGGACATGTTGGTGAAAATGATCAACGCCGTAGGTCATTCGATGAATGAAGTGGGATTACTTTCGTCAGATGAGCTTGAAGGAAGAAGCCTCGCAGAACTTTATGATCTAAATGCGCACATAGTCTTAAAGTTTGGCCGGGTAAAGCACCCGATCAATGCACTTCCTGCTTCTGATTATCAGATTCATATGGAAAAGGAAACAGAATATCTTTTCGCCGATGCACTCAGCACCATAGCAGAAGACAAAATTCTCAAGGGAAAACTTTGGAATACTTTAAAAACACTATTCAACATAGGTAAAAAATAATGAGTCTCACTCCACAACAGCACACTTGGGCAAAACGATTCCGTTGGATTTCCCTTCTGGAAGGTATCTCCTTCTTAGTTCTACTACTTATCGCCATGCCCCTCAAATATATGTGGGATTATCCTTTGGCAGTAAAATACGTTGGCTGGGCGCATGGTATATTGTTCATCATTTATGTTTACACGGTATTCCCAACTGCCCATAAATTGAAATGGAAGTTTTCCAGAACCTTTTTTGCGCTTATTGCATCAGTGCTTCCCTTTGGTCCTTTTATTTTTGATAGAAATCTGAAAAGAAGTCAGCAGGTGGAATTATAACCTATGGCATTAATCAGCAAAAAAAAGCTTATTTACCCCATCAGTCCGGGACTGAGGCGCTACCTGATTAAATATTCCCGGGAAGTGGATATCCCTATCCACTATCATGAACTGCTACGCTATTCCAATTCCATTGCGCTTTACGATTCCAAAGAGCAGGATACGCTCTGGGAAACTGTATTCTATGACGAGTCTGACAGGGAGGAAATACACCTCAACGTCAAAAAAATCTATGCCCTGCTCAAAGCCGGCGGAGATATGTCCGTGATGGAGCATCTCTACGTGGATAGAATAGATCTCTGTGTCTATGGTAATACCCAGCCATTCCGTGTGAGAATAGTGAACCGGATCAACGACAACTTCGACTATTTCTATGTAAAAAACGCAGACGCTTCGAGGGTGTACGGGTTAGAATTTGAACATCTGCTTTCACCCAACAGAATATCTTATCTAGTCCACCAAAACACCCTGATAGAAGAACATATCGCCGGTATTCCTGGGGATAAATTCATGCGGGCACATATGCAGGACCCACATCTGAACCCCATCCGCTTAGCAAAGGAGTTTGTGAAATTTAATGAGCGCTGTTTTGTGAGGCTTTTGGGAGATATGCATTCTTCCAATTTTGTGATAGATGTCACTCCTGATTTCGAAGAGACCCATTATAGAATCAGGGCCATTGATTTTGACCAGCAGTCATATGAGGGAAAAAGATCAATCTATCTCCCCCAATATTTCAAGGAAAACAATGCCCTGATACAGCTCGGGATGAAGTACATCACCCCTGAGTCAATGGTCCAATATCAGAAAGAAGAGCGGGCACTGATCGCTACCCGTCTCAAATCTTCCCGGCAGGGGATACTTGACATACTGCGCTCGATGGAACAGGACACTATCTCACTTCCTGAAAATGTAACCTCCCTTAAAATAGAATTGGCAAGACATTATCGCACTGATAAATTCCTGGAATGCAATAACATGGGGCAAATCATGAAAATAAGCCTTGAACTACTGATCAAGAAATAGAGAACTCTACTTCACTAATTTTCTCAGATAACCACCATAGCCACTTTTTCCTAATTTATCCGCAGCCTGTAGAAGTTTCTCTTCTCCGATGAAACCGGCTCTATAGGCTATCTCTTCAATACAGCCGATTTTCAATCCCTGACGCTCCTCTATCACTTCTACAAACTGAGCAGCCTGCAAAAGCGATTGATGGGTGCCGGTATCCAACCATGCTGTCCCTCTGTTCAGGATTGCAACCTGAAGTTCACCCAACTTGAGGTACTCATTGTTGATGTCTGTAATTTCCAATTCACCTCGTGGGCTTGGTTTGATTTTCTTGGCGATTTCTACCACCCTATTATCGTAGAAGTACAGCCCCGGAACAGCAAAATTGGACTTAGGGTTGGTAGGTTTTTCCTCAATACTGATAGCCTTTTGGTTCTCGTCAAACTCCACCACCCCATACCGCTCCGGGTCATTCACATGATAGGCAAAAACCACCCCGCCATCTGTTTCGGTATGCTCCTGTAGTGTTTTATGCAGCCCAGATCCGTAGAAAATATTATCTCCCAGTATAAGAGCCACTTTATCTTCCCCGATGAATTTCTCCCCAATAATAAATGCCTGGGCCAATCCATCAGGGCTAGGCTGTACCGCATATTCAAACGAACACCCCACCTGAGATCCATCGCCTAAAAGTCTCTGAAAAGCCTCACTGTCTTCCGGGGTAGTAATGATCAAAACCTCAGTGATCCCAGCCATCATCAAAACAGATAGTGGATAATAAATCATGGGTTTATCATACACCGGCATCAGCTGTTTGCTTACAGAAATAGTCAGCGGGTAAAGACGTGTACCGGATCCTCCGGCCAAAATAATTCCCTTCATATGGTACGTAAATTAGTTTAGTTGCTTATGGCTCCACTTTACTCCCAAAAATAAATCCATTTTTCATTCACTTAGATGCCAAGGTCTCTAGCAGTCAGATACGATGTACTTTATGGAAAATTGGACAAAGTGATGGAAATTTGAAGTAGATTATGGTTTAAAGCTAATGAAAGGGCAAATATTAAAAAAATAAGTCATGAAAACTCTCTTTGCTGCTTTAGGAACCCGTGGAGATATTGAGCCATTTTTAGCCCAGGCAGAGATCTTTGCTGAAGCTGGACATGAAGTCGTTTGTCTTTTTCCGGAACAGTTTAGAGAAACTGTAACCCAACTTGGGTACAAATTCGTCGCTTTTGACAAAGGATTTCTGAAATTATTGGAATCCCAAAGTGGCAAGAATATCATGGGCGGAGGCGGAAATGCCTGGAAGCAACTTACCAATTATATCAAGCTGGCGAAAAACTCTTTAAGTCTCCAGCATCTCCTCATTTCCCAGCAACGGCAGGCTCTTATTAACCACCAGCCTGATAGAATCGTCTTCCATTCAAAATGCTTATACTTTTATATTGCAGCCATGGGGAAACCTTATCATTACACTTTACTCACTCCTATCCCATGCCTGACTCATCCTTCCAAAGACTATCCACATATAGGCCTGGGCAAATGGAAACCTTTGGGACAAACATGGAATCTAAAATCTTATGGGGTGATAAACAACATGAGACGGATGGCTATGAAAAAATTTGTGGGTAAATATTATTCGGATTTTCCTTTGATAAAGATTTCCACTAGAACATTAAGGGATTTTGAATTAAATCAGCTTCAGACAATATATACCATCTCCCCTTCTCTATTTCCAAGACCTGAAATTTGGCCAAAATCAGCAAAAATTACAGGTTACTACTTTCGTAACCAAACTAAGTCCTATGAGCCACCAAAGGATTTGAGAGACTGGCTACAGCAGTACCCCAAGGCAATCCTGCTCACCTTCGGATCTATGAGCAACACCGATCCTCTGTCAAATTCTAAAATTATCATTGATTTACTCCAAAAACATAAAATACCTACCATCATCAATACGTCTTGGGGCGGTCTGGAGAAGGTTGACCCTAGTGATGAGTCTATATATTATGTCAATCAAATCCCTTATGACTGGATATTACCCCAGCTCTATGGGATTATCCACCATGGAGGTTCGGGCACTACCCATCAGGGAGCAGCCCATGGTTGCGTCCAGATGATTGTCCCCCATATTATTGATCAGTATTTTTGGAATAGAATTATTGAACAACGAAAAGTAGGCCCTATGGGCACATCTATCCATAATTTGGACGCAGAGAAATTTGAAAAAGCTTTAATAGATTTCTGGTCAAATCCCGACTACGCTGAAAATGCAAAAAGCCTTGCCACCCAAATGAGAACAGAAGCAAAAAAAGAGACTGTACTTCAACTCGTCCTAAACCCACACGCCTAACATTATGAAGCAAAACATTCTTTTCCAGCTATTCGTGGTACTATTGATTGTCAGTTGCCAGTCAACTCCCGAAATCAAATTTGAATCCGTTGTTACAGAGGAATATAGACCAGTTTATCATTTCACCCCTGAGTATGGATGGATGAATGACCCCAACGGGCTGATCTACCTAGATGGAGAATATCATCTTTTTTATCAGAACTATCCTGACAGCACAGTATGGGGGCCTATGCATTGGGGACATGCTGTTTCTACTGATTTGGTGAATTGGGAATCTCTTCCCATCGCCTTGTATCCGGATAGTTTGGGTTATATCTTCTCCGGAAGTGCAGTCTTAGATGCAGAAAACAGTTCTGGATTAGGCACAGCCGATAATCCTCCAATGATTGCCATTTTCACCTATCATGATCCTGAATTGGCAAATACGACCTCAGATATCTTCCAGAATCAGGCGATTGCCTTTTCTAAGGATAAAGGCAGGACTTGGGAAAAATATTCGGAAAATCCAGTACTCCCCAACCCAGGAATCCGGGACTTCCGGGATCCAAAAGTCTCGCAAATCACAAATACTGATGGCTCCAAAACTTGGATCATGACCTTGGCAGTACTCGATCAAATTAACTTCTACAGCTCACCGGATCTGAAAAGCTGGACATTGATGAGTGAATTTGGGAAAAATGTAGGGGCACATGGAGGAGTGTGGGAATGCCCGGATCTACTTCCCTTCAAAACTCCTTCCGGCGAAGAAAAATGGGTACTATTGGTCAGTATCAATCCAGGCGGCCCTCAAAATGGATCCGCCACGCAATATTTTATCGGCAATTTTGAGAATGGAAAGTTCACCCCTGAAGACACCATGATACGCTGGCTGGATTATGGGCCGGATAATTACGCAGGAGTGACCTGGAGCAATTTGCCTGCTGATCAGGACAGGACTCTTTTTATTGGCTGGATGAGTAACTGGCTCTATGCTAATGTGGTTCCTACCAAATCCTGGAGATCAGCAATGACTGTTTCCAGAGAATTAAGCCTGTTTGATGTGGATGGTACTTTGCTTGTAAAGTCAACTCCTGCGGTTGAACTGGAAAAACTGCGTTCTGAAAAATATGAGGTAGATAAAGGAATCGCCGAGTTACCTTCCGAAGCAGTTGAAATCATGGCTAAGATCAATTCAGATTCTTTCTCGATTACCTTCTCAAATGAACTTAACGAAAATCTTATCATTTCCAAAGAGAATGGACTGGTGAGCATAGATCGCAGAAATGCGGGTAAAAGTGATTTTCATCGGGATTTTGCTGCAATTCATTCCGCACCTATGAGCTGGAAGGCAAATGAGGTCAGGGTTTACCTGGATGCATCATCCATTGAACTATTTGTGAATAATGGGGAATTAGTCATGACCTCAATCTTATTTCCATCCAGTCCGTGGAAAACCATTGCTTTTTCCGAAAACTCAAGTCCCTTAGAAATCTATAGTTTAACAAAAGACAACTAATCATTGTTTATTTAATGAATTAATAAAATTCCCCCATACACACAGTCCTTTTTTTGACTCTTGTATGTAACCCAACCCAAAGTTGATTATTTTGTGATATACATTTAAGTTAAACCCACAAGCAACATGTCTGACACCCCTATCCATAAAGAATATTCCAACGGAGAAGTAACCGTCACATGGGAACCCCATAAGTGCATCCATTCCCAGAAGTGTATCAAGGGCTTGAGTTCAGTTTTTGATTTTGAACGGAGGCCATGGATCAATGCCGAAGGCGATAGCACGGAAGCCATTGTAAAACAAATTGATACTTGCCCGAGCGGCGCATTGGGATATTATTTTGTAGAACAGCAAGAAAAAACTACAGGGAATGTGACCTCCGAGCAATTGGTAGAAGTAATCCCAAACGGCCCGCTAATGGTGTATGGAAATCTCCAAGTCAAACTTCCCAACGATCAGATTGTAAATCAAAGTAAGGTTTCCGCATTTTGCAGATGTGGATCCAGCCAAAACAAGCCTTTTTGTGATGGTTCTCACAAAAAAATAAATTTCCAAGGATAAAGTCTATATCCATGCGTAAAGTACTTGTGCTATTTGCACATCCAAAATTTGAACATTCTGAAGTCAATCAATCTCTTATTCAAGCCATTTCAGGCTTGGAAAATATAGAGATCAGGGATTTATATGAACTATACCCAGATTTTAACATATCTATCCAGGCGGAACAGGAAGCCCTTTTCGAAGCTGAGGTAATCATATGGCAATTCCCGATCTATTGGTATTCCTGCCCTCCTTTAATGAAGCAGTGGATGGACTTAGTATTGGAGTTTTCATGGGCATATGGCCCCAAAGGGATATACCTGAAAGGTAAGCGTGTACTTAACGCAATCACCACTGGCGGATCGCAGGAAGCTTATCAGTATGAAGGAAAAAACCGGTATGGAATTGAAGAATATTTACGCCCTTTCGAGCAGACTGCAAGGTTGTGCCAGATGGAATACCTTCCTCCTTTTCATATAGCTGGAACCCACAAAATCACCGATTCCCAACTTGCCCTAAAAACGCAATCATATAAAAATTTACTCCTCGGACTTCGAGACAGGGAAGATATCTCAACTTTTCAGCAAAGTTAACTATTGGTCTCATGAATGGATTTTTGGCAAATGCCATCCTCTATATACTTGCAGCAATTATCTGCGTCCCCATAGCCAAAAGGCTGGGAATGGGATCTGTTTTAGGCTATTTATTTGCCGGAATTCTTATCGGCCCCTATTTATTGGGATTTATTACCAACGAAGTGCAAGGGCATGATATCATGCATGCTACTGAGTTCGGAGTGGTGATGATGTTGTTTCTAATAGGGCTGGAACTAGACCCCAAAAACCTTTGGAACATGCGCCAGCTAATTCTCAAAGTAGGCCTAACCCAAGTTCTTCTTACCGCATTGCTCATCTTTGGAATCGGCATTTTTCTAGGTGTACAATGGCAGATTTCACTCGCTATAGGCTTATCGATGGCTTTGTCTTCTACAGCCATTGTCTTGTAATCGTTAAAGGAAAAAAACGAGATGAATACTCCTACGGGCAAAATGTCTTTTGGAGTTTTACTCATGCAGGATATAGCGGTGATACCTATTCTGGCCCTGTTACCCCTTTTGGTTTTTGGGCAAAGCGCACCAGTAGAAGCTACCTCGGGCATACATGGTTTTATTGATAATTTGCCGGGATGGGGGCAAACGCTGGCGATCGTGGGCGCCATAGGCATAGTGGTGCTTCTAGGACAATTTGGTTTTGGCCCATTACTCAACTGGGTGGCGAAAACCAGATTGAGGGAATTATTCACTGCCTCAGCCCTATTGATTGTAGTTGCGATAGCGTTCCTGATGGAGCTGGTCGGCCTCAGCCCTGCATTAGGATCCTTTTTGGCAGGAGTAATCTTAGCCAACTCCCCTTATAGGCATGCGTTAGAATCTGATTTGGAGCCTTTCAAAGGCTTGCTTTTAGGCTTGTTTTTCATGGCTGTAGCTCTACTATCAATTTTAATCTTATCTACTCCGACGCTTCAGTAATAGTATCGCTCACGCTTGGGGTTATCGCTCTAAAAACTATCATTTTACTCATTATTGGCAAAAGCAAAAATCTACGGATTTCATCTAACCTCAGCTTTGCCATTGGGCTATCCCAAGTAGGTGAATTTTCTTTCGTGACGTATGCTTTTGCACTTCAACTAGGTGTTTTTGACCAGGCACTTTCAGATACCCTCATGGCGGTAACTGCCTTGAGCATGACTATCACCCCCCTGCTCTTGGTGATCTTGGATAAATTTATCCTTCCGGCGATCGATAAGACTCACAAGGACATCGAGAAGGAAATGGATAAAATAGACGAGCATAATAAAGTTATACTTATTGGGTTCGGCCATTTTGGATCTACTTTAGGTAGATTCTTAAGAGCCAACGGCGTTGAGGCTACTATATTAGACTCAGACCCTGACCGGGTAGAATACCTGAGAAAAATGGGATTCAAGGTATATTTCGGTGACGGGACACGTGCAGAGTTACTACATGCTGCCGGGGCAAGCGAGGCTTCTATCCTGATTTCGGCTATTGATAGTACCCCGTACAGTATAAAAATAGTGGAACTGTGTAAGGAGGAATTTCCCCATCTGGAAGTAATGATACGGGCAAAAAACAGATACGACGCATTTGAACTTATGGAAATGGGCGTGAAAAACATTTATAGAGAGCATCTGGACACTTCCATTCGCATGGGAGAAGATGTCCTCAAAAAACTTGGGTTCCGGGCACATACTGTACATCGGCTCGCTAAGCAATTTCGGGCTTATGACGAAGACGCTTTGAATATATTGGTAAAATATAAGGACAATAAGGACGAATATATCTCTATAAACCGACAGCAGATAGAAATGCAAGAAAGTCTTCTATCTGGAGAATTGATGCGTAAGTTTTCTGTAAATGATCAAACTTGGGATAGTGATTCTATCAAAGAGGCAGAGAAAACCGAAAATAAAGCAAAATAAATTTGGAACATTAAACAGTGTTTAATTAATTTTAAGCATTCAAAATGCTATAATGGGAATTACAGACCGCAAAGAACGAGAGAAGGAAGAGCTGAAGGAGGCTATACTTAAAGCTGCAAAAAGTTTGTTTCTTGAAAAAGGCGTTGACAAAACCTCCATGAGAAACATAGCAGATAGAATTGAATACAGTCCCGGAATAATCTACCATTATTTTAAGGATAAAAACGAGATTTTCCACGCATTGCATCAAGAAGGATTCAAAGCTCTTAGTGAAAAAATGGAAGTACTATCGGTAATACAAGATCCCTTAGAGAGATTAAAAGCAATGGGTAAAATTTACATAAGATTTGCCATGGAAAACCCTGATATGTACGACCTTATGTTCATAAAGGAAGCCCCACTCTGCCATGTATTTGATTCAGAAAAAGAAGAATGGATAGAAGGAGGAGGTGCATTTAATGGACTTAGAATGACAATCAAAGAAGCACTTGACAAAGGGTATTTCCCTGCTCATGAGTCAGAATCCCTAGCCTATATGGTATGGTCCACAGTCCATGGACTGGTATCCCTGAACATCCGGAAACGCTGTGAAGTGATAGACATACCGCGCAGGGAGAACATTGTGAGCGATGGTTTAGATGCTTTCTTTAAACTCTTGGGATAGCTCCCATTTTTTTTGCCTTTAAATTAAACACTGTTCATAAAAAATACAATGTATAATAATGAAAATTAAGACCAGCAGTTTACTGATTCCACTTTGCGTATTACTTAACCACAGTTTGCCGGCCCAAGAAGTTTTAAAGGAATATATTCAACTAGGAATTGAAAATAACCTGGTTCTGAAGGAGAAGGATATTTCGATAAAGCATAGCATCCTGGCTCTGAAAGATGCCAAAAGTTACTTTTTGCCTGCAGTGGATTTTGGGGTGAGTTACAGTCTCGCAACAGGAGGACGCACAATTGATTTCCCAGTCGGGGATTTACTTAACAATGTTTACAGCACGTTGAATGAGTTGACCCAATCCCGGCAATTTCCACAGTTGGAAAATGTCAACGAGAATTTCCTGCCCAACAACTTTTACGATGCCAGAATCAGAGTGAGTATGCCACTCATCAATCCAGATCTCTCCTATCAAAAAAACATTCGCAAAAAACAGGTACAAGTCTCGAAATACGATCTGGCGATCTACAAAGCCACACTTATCCAAGATATCAAACTTGCCTATTTTGACTATTGCACTGCACATATGGCCATTGACGTCATCAAAAGTTCCAAAGAGCTGGTTTCTCAGAATCTTAGGGATAATCAATCACTTCTTCAAAATGGAAGGGGGCTTCCCGCATCTGTATTGCGAGCTGAAAGTGAAGTTGAAAATATAAATGCCCTCCTGATTGAAGCTGAGAATAGACAGAAAAACGCAGGCTATTACCTTAATTTTCTCCTCAATAGACCATTGGAAACCGAGCTTATTTTTGAAGAGCAACCACTTGATTGGGAATTGATCAGAAGTCTCGCACAGGAAGAAAACCTCTCATCAAGAGCTGAAGTTTTACAGCTTGCCACACTACATGCTATTCAGGAGACCCAATTGAAATCAAGCAAAAGCTATTGGATTCCCAGACTTAATACGTTTGCTGATCTCGGAAGCCAGGCATTCAATTTTGAGTTCAACAGTCAAAAGACCGCATACTTATTTTTTGGATTGAATCTTTCCGTTCCGATTTTTCAAGGAAATAGGAATAGAACCCAAATACAGCGTTCCCAGCTTGGTTTGGAAAATATTGCCGTACAACAAAACCTCACGGAAAACAAGCTAAGTCTCGATCTCAAACTCGCAAAAAACCAATTGAAAACTACCGAAGCCACTTATCGCTCAGCTGAGAAGAAGGCCGAATCTTCCAGTACTTACTTCAGATTAGTCAATCGTGGATTTAAAGAAGGCACCAATTCCCTTATAGAATTCATAGATGCCAGGAACCAGTACACACAAGCTGAATTACAGAAAACGATTACCGCATACGCCCTCTTAAAAGCCCAAGCCACACTTGAAAGACAACTGCTCACTGATACATATTAATCATGAAAAACACGACAAACCTCTACTCTATTCTTTTGCTTGCTGGTATAGTCTACGGCTGCAGCCAAGCAAAGACCAAAAATATCCTTCCCTCCAAAGGAGAAGTGATCCCGGTAAAAGTACAAACCCTTCAAAAAAGCAGCTATTCAAGTCCGATACCCACCAGTGGCAATTTCACCACTAAAAATGAAACCATTTTGTCATTTAAAGTTGGGGGCATTATTTCCAAAATTTATGTGCAGGAAGGAGAGAAAGTAGAGAAAGGACAGCTGCTCGCCACCTTGAATCTGACCGAGATTCAGTCTGGGTTGAACCAATCAAAAATTGGCCTGGAAAAAGCAAAAAGAGACTTCGAAAGAGCCGCTAGACTTTACACAGACAGTGTAGCTACACTGGAACAACGACAAAATGCTGAAACAGCATTGGAACTAGCTGAGCAACAATTCAAAGCTGCAGCATTTAACCTGGAATATTCGCAGATCAGAGCAAATCAAAGCGGTTATGTGTTGACAAAATTCGTGAATGAAGGACAGCAAGTCACTTCCGGGGCTCCGGTTTTGGAGATCAACGGGAACAATCCTAGTGCTTGGGTTTATCGAACCAGTGTGAACGACCAAAACTGGTCATATATCTCTCTTGGAGACTCTGCTAGCCTGACGACAGACACAGAGGAAAACAGAAATTTATCTGGAAAAGTTGTTCGCAAGAGCCAAGCTGCTGATCCAGGCACCGGGGCTTTCTGGATAGAAATCAGCCCCGACAATCCCGGAGAAATAAAATTGGCTTCCCGCATGTTTGGTCGAGCTATTATTTTCCCAAGCAATCAAATAGAGGCCTGGGAAATCCCCTATGAATCTCTCCTCGATGCTCATGGAGACCAGGGGTATGTCTTTGTGTCAAAAGATCAAAAAACAGCTGAAAAAGTATCTGTTAAGCTGGGAAACATCTCTACTCAATCAGTCCAGGTAACTGAAGGCCTTGCGGGCTATCCCCATTTGATCATTTCGGGCTCGGCCTATCTCACAGACCACTCCCAAATCCAAATCCAGAATTAAGATGAATCGAGCCAACCTATCGGACAGGCAGGTGTTGCCTCTAAAAGACAAATTATAAACACATGAAAATATCAGATTTTGCTGTGAAAAATTATCAGTTTACGCTGATCATTTTTCTGATGACAGCAGCGGTCGGCGTGACTACATTTTTCAATATGCCCCGAAGCGAGGATCCGGTGATAGAAGCCCCACAGTTTCCTGTAGTAGTGGTATATCCTGGAGCTAGCCCAGAAGATATGGAGGAATTGGTGGTAGATCCATTGGAAAAGGTGATTTACGGGCTGGAAGACATTAAAAGGATAAAAACGGAGATACAAGATGGCGTGGCAGTGATCTTTGTGGAATACAACTATAATAAAGATGTCAATGAGAAGTACCAAGAATTGGTACGGGAAGTCAATTCACTTCGACCGGAGCTCCCACAGGACATCCAGAGCATAGAAATCAGAAAAGTAAGACCCTCCGATGTGAACATCCTACAGCTTGCTATGATCTCAGAAAATGCTTCTAAGGAGCAAATGAAACGCTATGCGGATAGACTACAGGATGTTTTGGAAAAAATCAATGAGTTGAAGAAAGTAGAAATCCATGGGATTCCGGATCAAATCGTCCGTATCGAATTAAGCTTGGATAAAATCTCAGAAATGAATATTCCTTTAAATGCTATCATAGGAAGTATTCAAAGTGAACTGGCGAATATTCCGGGGGGATCCGTAGAAGCTGGTACCAAGACTTTCAACATAAAAACAAGTGGAAACTACACTTCCGCATCTGAAATAGCCGAAACCATCATATTTTCTTACCAAGGCAAGAACATCGCGCTTAAGGATGTGGCTACTGTCCATAATGACTTTGAGGATCAAACTCACCTTACCAGGCTAAATGGCTATCGTTCGCTGTTCCTCACAGCCGCAATGAAAGAGGGGAATAATATATCCACACTCCAGGAAAAGTATCTTCCAGTGCTGGAATCTTTCAGATCTGAACTGCCGGAAAACATTGCTTTGGTGACTGCATTCGATCAGGCAGATTATGTCAACAGACGTCTAAGTGGGTTAGGGACGGATTTTCTGATTGCAATAGGATTGGTATTTATCACTCTTCTGCCCCTGGGAAACCGGGCATCTCTGATTGTAATGATCTCGATTCCGCTTTCTCTAGCTATCGGTCTGGTTCTTCTGAATGCCTTCGGATTCGGCCTCAATCAGCTAAGTATTGTAGGCTTGGTAGTTGCCCTAGGCCTTTTAGTAGATGACAGTATTGTTGTAGTGGAAAATATTGAACGGTGGATCCGTGAAGGCCATTCCAGAATGGATTCTGCACTTTTGGCCACCAAACAGATCTCTGTATCTGTGATCGGCTGTACTGTTACTTTGATTATAGCGTTTATGCCACTGGTGTTCTTGCCTGAAGGCTCCGGTGATTTTATCAGAAGTCTTCCTCTGGCGGTCATTATGAGTGTGCTAGCATCTATGCTGGTATCTCTCACGATTATTCCGTTTCTGGCATCCAGGATTCTCAAGGAGCGTAGCGACAATGAAAATCGCATTTTCACCTTTGTGCAAAAAGCCATACATAAAAGCTACGCCCCTATTTTAGAAAAGGCGTTGAATAAGCCTGCCCGCACATTAATGATTGCAGGTGGCATATTCGGAGCTTCACTGATTCTATTTCCGATTATCGGTTTTAGCCTTTTTCCTCCTTCCGAAAAACCACAGTTTCTTATCAACATCACTACCCCACTGCAATCCACTCTCGCAACAACAGATCTGGTGGCAAGAGAAGTAGAAGCTGAACTCCGCCAGATTCCAGAAATGATGAATTTCTCCACCAATGTAGGTAAGGGAAATCCCAGGATTTACTATAATGAAATCCCGGAAAACGAGCGAGCGGATTATGCGCAGATCTTTGTGCAGTTGGATCCGGGGACTACTCCCCCTCAGAAAATGGCTTTAATTGAGGATTTGAAAGGTAAATTCATCAACTATGCGGGGGCAAAAATAGAAGTGAAAAACTTTGAACAGGGACCTCCAGTAACAGCTCCAGTGGAAGTAAGAATAAGTGGGGAGAATCTGGATACGCTCCGTCACTTGGCCACCCAAGTTGAGACCTTGCTCAAAAACACCGAAGGCACACTTTATATCAACAATCCGGTTGCCAATCTTAAAACAGATATCAAGGTAGATATCCAAAAGGACCAAGCGAGGCAACTGGGAATCAATATCTCAGATATAGACCGAACGGTGAGACTGGCCATAGCCGGATTAAACTTGGGATCATTCACAGATGAGCTTGGATCTGAGCGGGACATTATCATCACTAGTCCGAGGGTGGCAAAAGCCTCCTTGGCAAATTTCGATGGCTTGCATATCAATAATCAGCAGGGAGCTGGAATTCCTCTGTCCCAGATAGCTAATCTTAAATTAGAAAGCAGCAACCTCTCCATAGACCATTATAATAAAATCAGATCAGTCTCTCTATCTGCTTTTGTAGATCCGAACTACTTGAATGACCGTGTCATCAATGAGGTAATATCCGGAATGGAGAAAATAGATCTCCCGGACGGTTATGACTTTACCATGGGAGGAGAATTCGAAACAAGACAAGAATCCTTTGCAGGGTTCAACACCGTAATAATCGTCACAGTTTTCTTATTTGTCGCCGTATTGATTTTGCTTTTCAAAACATTCAAGAGCACCATTATCGTATTGTCAGTCATTCCGCTAGGTATGGTCGGGGCGCTAATCGCCCTTTGGTTGACGGGAAATTCCTTGTCCTTCGTTGCAATCATCGGTCTGATCGCACTGGCTGGGATAGAAGTGAAAACGTCAATATTATTAGTGGACTTTACCAATCAACTACGGATGGAAGGAAAAGCACTCAATGAAGCTATCCGAGAAGCAGGAGAAGTCCGCTTTTTGCCTATTGTGCTTACCACAGTCACTGCAATCGGCGGATTGATCCCCATAGCTGTTTCTACAAACCCGCTCATCTCTCCCCTTGCGATAGTTTTGATTGGCGGATTAATCAGCTCTACGCTCCTTTCAAGAATAGTCACTCCAGTCATGTACAAACTACTACCACCAAAAATATGATCCTAAGCTCTGCGATCCACAGTACAATAAAGTCGCTGGGGTCTTCCACTGACATGAAACCAATGTGGTAGAGCCCCATCAAATCCCAGACATCATCCATCCTGGAAATTTTCAGACTTCTCTAACTGTCAGATGATTAGTAAGTAAAATTAACATTCCTATTTCTTGTTAATTATAGGTCTTCCTGTAGCGAATCACTAAGTAATAACGTCTTAATCTAGTATTTTAGAACTAAATATTTGATTTCATGTTCACACTCACCGCAAGGTCCAAACACCTAATTAACTATTCTTTTTTATTTCAAAAAAGCACCTACTATGAACCAACAATTTACACTGCTAAAAAAAGCCATCGAAGTCTTCCACTCGTATGGCATTACGCTGATTGGTCAGCATAAAAATGCTGATTTTATTGAGCAATTGCGCATGGATCCTGTTTTTGTAAACGGTCTTATTTTCGAGCTTGAATTCCAGTTGCAGGTTATTTTCCAGGAGGAAAAACTCGGCACCGTGCATACACCTAAGGATTTGATTGTTCTACTCTTCAATATCCCACAGGAAAATTGACTTGAGTTTTGAAAGTTAACCAACTATAAAGGGCTGTTTTCATCCAGAAACCAGCCCTTTTGCTATCCAAGCTTTAAGCAAAACTTTTTAATGTAACACCTACTAAAGCTTTAACATGAATACCGCTCTCTCTCCTGGCCAGATCAACCATGATTCTTGGCTATGTGGCTATGTGGTAAAAACCATTCGTGAATTAGAACTTCACAAGCTGTGATGAAGGTTGAACTTCTGTAATATGCAATTTGCGGAGATTTGTCTTCTATTCAGCGATCATCTGCGGAATCCATAGAGACTTACTGAAAAAACTTTACCCATAGCCGCATAAATATCATCGTTTTTGCCAGATATATAGGCTTGCTTTTTTCTGGTGCATGGATAAAGACCTATTATCATCTATAAGCTTGCACTTGCTGAAAAACCGTTCACAGGAAAAATGGGTTAATCAACCAAAATGGCATCTTTTGATCTATTACTGGCGTTTTTCAGCATGCCCTATTTATCCTGCCTTTGGTAAACAATTCCCCGAGAACTTGCATAAATCGGCATGATGGTATGAAGCTCTGAATTCTTATTTCTAAGTTGGAATTCTCTGGTAAATGCTACACTGTCCACTATACTCAGCTCCTCTTTGTCCAGATAAAGCTCATCACTTCCCTGAATGGTGTAAAGTTCTTGTATGGCAACCTCAATTTTTCCATTGGTTATTTGAAAGCTTCCGGTAAAATATTCCCTAAAACCAATTATTTCTTTAGTTTCTATATCTCTTAAGAAAGCTTCCGAATATACTTTCCCATCAGGTTCAAATTTTATAGAAGACACATATTCATGCGGTTGGTCTGCAGCGGTATTCTCAACTACATTCAGCCATTGATTCTGAGTCAACACTTCAGGATTGATTTCATCATCGGTATTGCAACTAAAAAGAAGTAATCCAAAAGTGATCAGAGTAAGTAGTTTTGCCTTCATAGTACATATGATTTATGTGAAAGGAATTTGAGTTTAAACAAAAGTGAACCAGAATCTTACTTAATACGAAAAGTAAATTCAGAATGCTACAATTCAAAGGTCATTCTTAAAGAATAGCTAAAGTGTATTTCAATCTCAAGCCATCCCGAACAGGCGGATTTGCCATAGTCCTTCACGCTCCCTGGGAATAATTCCCCACATTTTTCAAGATTAACCACTCGGCTCTAATAAAGAGATAAAAAGCAGAATACAAACCATTTAAAATTTTTGTTTAGAAATAATCTAAATAAAACTTGACAAGTGACGGGGAGCAGTCCTATTTTTACATCTATTTAACATTAGTCTAAATAAACCCCCTACTATGAAGAAATTCCTACGCCTCATCTTTACCTCTTGTTCATTCCTAATTTTAAACGGCCTATTGGCACAAAGTGGTATCATTAAAGGAAAGGTCTCAAATACAGATGGAAGTCCTTTGGAATTTGTGAACATCAGCATAAAAAACCACGGAAAGGGAGCAATCACCAATTCCAGAGGGGAATTCACCATCCAAGAAGTGAATCCCGGTACCTATACCCTTATAGCATCCTACATAGGGTACACTGCTGACCCCAAGGAAGTAGTCCTAAAAGAAGGACAGCTTTTGGAAGTTAATTTTCAACTTTCAGAGCTCCAATTAGGCCTGCAGACGGTAGAAATAACAGGAAGAAGGGAAGTAGGCTACGACAATAAAGAGACCTTTTCAGCGACCAAAACCGCTTCTTTGATAAAGGATGTCCCGGCCACAATTAATTTTGTGACCAAGGAGCTTATGCTCGATCAGGTAGCATTCACTGTAAATGATGTGGTAAAAAATGTTCCGGGAGTCAATCAGTTCTCCTTTTACAACGATATATCCATAAGGGGCTTTAGGATCCAGGGACAACGCAATTCTGGCACACTTCTAAACGGTATGAGAACCTTTACAAGCTTTTGGAAACCCCAGTTAATCCCCCATATTGAACGTGTAGAGATTATCAAAGGACCAGCCTCGGCACTCTTTGGAAACGCATCCCCTGGTGGATCCATCAACCGGGTAACAAAAAAACCGCTTACGGAGTCGCGAAAATCCATTTCCACCACTGTGGGAAGTTTCAACACAGTAAGGGCACTGGCTGATTTTACCGGTGCTATGACAGACGACAAAAAACTGCTCTACCGACTTAATCTTGGTTTTGAAAATTCCGACGGGTTCCGCGATTTACAGTTTAGCAGAAATCTGGTGGTTGCTCCCTCCTTCGCATTTTTGCCCACTTCCAATACAAGTCTGAATTTTGATATAGTCTATCAGGATTCAAAAGGAAGACTGGACAGAGGTCAGGCCGCATTCGGAAACAGGGACCTGTACACGACTCCTATCACTACTTCCCTAAGCGCCATCAACGATTACCTGAATGAAACCACGATCAATACAACGGTTTCTCTTCGCCACAATTTCTCAGAGCGCATCAGTTTTAACGGAACCTACCAATTATCAAGCTATACAGAGGATTTATTGGAACACAGGACCTCCAATCAGTTTGCTGCCCTTGGTGATGGCACATTTGATGAAACAAAGGTGGCTATGCGCGTATTTGAACGCAAGCGTTCCTGGAACAACAGTGCTTTCAACAATTACATCAATGCAGCATACCAGCTCGGTAAGGTAAAAAACAATGTCCTCCTCGGTTACGATTATTTCCGCCAGGAACAACTTCCCGGTGGGTCCCAGTTAGAAGCCCGGACATACCTTTTGAAGAACGGAGGAACAACCAATAGCTTCAATGCCAACAATAGAGAAAACTATATCCTGGATGCCGATGGAAACCCAAAAACAAATGTTGCACACTTTGACCTCACCTCTCCTATTTCAAATGGTATCCAAGATTTGAGCAAGTACATCTACAACCAGGTGACGTACAACCAATACTTACAGCAAACACATGGCATCTATATACAGAACCAATCTGAAATAGGGCCTCTCAAGATACTATTGGGTCTGCGTCAGGAGTATTTCCAGGATTTACTTGATTACAACAGCCCAAGTGAAGAAGAGGTGAAACAAGATGCATTATTGCCGAGGATTGGGTTGGTTTACACCATCAACTCCCATATCAACCTGTATGGAACCTGGGTGCAGGGATATCAGCCACAGGATGCGGCAGGCATTATCAATCCTGATGCGGGAGGTCCATTTGATCCTCTGACCAGCGAGATGTTTGAATTTGGATCCAAAACCGAATGGTTCCAAAACAGACTCAGCGCAACGATATCCTTATATCAAATCATAGAACGGGGCGGGCTTTATAACGCAAACAACCCTGAAAACCCGGAATTGATGTTACAGCTTGGCGAAGAACAGTCAAAAGGCGTGGAAGTAAACCTTACCGGTAACATACTGCCCAACTGGTCTGTAGTAGCCGGATATGCATTCAATGACGCAAAGATCACACAGGCAGACATAGAGGAGGTCATCGGCAGACAAAAACCGAATGCGCCCCGCAATTCTGCGAATTTCTGGTCGAAATACATTTTTGACCAAGGTTCATGGGCTGGATTGGGACTGGGATTAGGTTATAATTATGTTTCAGACCGATTCGGATCCATTGTATCTGCTGACCAACCGGATATTTTTGCAGCTTATGGCATAGTGGATGCTGCCCTGTATTATCAGCTTGACAAGGTGCAATTCCAGGTCAATGTGAATAACCTGTTCGATAAAACCCATTGGGTAGGAGGTTATGATGTGCTTCGGGCTTTTCCCGGAAGCCCCAGAAGTGTTATGGCTACTGTTTCTTACATTTTCTAACGCGCTTGAAACCTACTGTGAAGTTGAAAAAAAAGACGCTGTTCAAAATCCATAGCTGGATCGGAATCAAACTGGGCATACTGTTTTTTATAGTATGCTTTTCCGGTACGATGGCCACCTTGAGCAACGAAATGGACTGGCTATACTATCCCGGGCTTCGTGCAACAGGCCAGGGGGAACGGGTCAGCTATAATTCACTCGTACACGAGATCCAAAAGGAGTTCCCTGACGGGACATTGACCTATTGGGTGATACCGGATGAACCTTACCTTAACGACATAGCCTATGTGGAAGAAGATGGGGATAGAAGGTATGTGTTTGTGGATCCCTACAAGGGGAAAGTCACAGGAAGTACTCCGGTTACTTTCCAGCGGTTTTTTCGGGATTTTCATTATTACCTCTTTATGCCCTTTTATCAGATTGGCTATTTTATCGTCTTGGTATTTGCCTTTTTCCTACTTACCGTCTTCCTGACTGCATTGTTTTTTTATAAAAAATGGTGGCAAAAACTCCTTGACCTTAAATCCAAAAAAGGCCCCTTGGTCTTTTTCCGAAGCTTGCACCGAGTAGTCGGTATATGGTCGATCCCCTTTGCAATGGTGGTCACACTTACAGGTATATGGTATTTCATAGAGCGTACCAACACTGGAAACGTATCCAGAATATCCAATCCACAACCCCCTTCATTCGAAAATATTCACAACGGGTATGTGGATACGGTAGCATTTTCTTACCAGCTGGATTATGATGAGGCGGCCAAACGAGCTTTAGCAGAAATCCCTGGATTGAAAATCGGCGGGGTAGTTCCGGCGAGAAAACCTAACGAGCCTATCTATATCCGGGGAAAAAGTCATGTACCGCTCGTAAGGAAAAGAGCAAACAGAGTATATGTCTCTCCAGGAGACTACCGGGTGGTGGGTGTTCAGAAAGCAGAAAAAATCCCAACGGTGATGTATATTAATGACATAGCTGATCCCCTCCATTTTGGAAACTGGGGAGGGTTAATCACCAAAATACTATGGTTCCTTGGCGGATTATCCATTTCCGGCCTGGTGCTCACAGGATTGTGGATAGCATTAAAACGCCAAGCAAAACAAAGTGTAGCAGGAAATAATCCGGCTATGGGGATTTGGAAATATATCAATTGGGCGATTTCATCGATTATAGTAGGCTTTATGTACTATTTTATGATTTCCACCTATTCTGTCTCCTGGTCAGCGCTAGTTGCCGTAACCCTGACACTTGGCATCATCGTTTTCATCAGTTGGTATGTATTTGATTACAGGCTTAAAAAAGCTGTGCTATGACATTACCCCCCGTAATTCATTTGAAGCTTGCTGAAAAAGTCTCACGTATGCCATACCAAAAAGGCGGCAAGGCAGGTTCAAGTCGGCCGAGTGAAGATGTATTCTTATACCTCAAATGAGACCAACATAGAAGATGGTATGGCTGAGGATAGCTTGAAAATCCCGATTTTAGGATTTTACTTGTTGGGAAGGAAATGATTTTCACCAAACGTTCCTACGGAACGATAATAAATCCCGCCCCATACATCTACCGACCACACGTTCCTACGGAACGAAATGGTCGCACAAGGAGAATCTTTCTTGACCGAAAATAGCTATGCTTAAACTAATCAGCTCCCCAGATATTCAGACTGATCTAGTTTGGATCAGTCTGAATATCTGGGGAGGGATCGTGATGCTTGATCATGTAGTTAACTTGTGTTGGACCCCGTAGCCACCATAGTTTTTTACCAGAGCTATAGGAATCCCCACCTGTAGGAGTGACCCAGGATTTACCGATCGTGCCGTTGGCACTCTTGGCGAATTCATTTAGATTTCCCAACCCTGAATTTCGCTTTGCTGTATTCAGGGCGGTTACCTGTTGTGCCTTTGGCACAAAGGCTTAAATCAACTTATTTCCGGCAAAATGATTTCCCTTGCCAAAGGCAAGGCCTGTAAATGCCCAGAATGCAATTCTGGGTCAAGGATATATTATATGGTTTTCAGAGTGCCAACGGCACGATCAGTAGTGTAAAGGTAGTTGTGATCAGCCCAACAAAATGTATTGGACATAGGGCAGTTGCCTATCGTATAGGTTGTACAAGGAGCACAGTCACATTGCACAAAAAACAGGTTCTTCATTCTAGGGAAATGAAACAGGGTATTGGGGAAATCAAAAGCTGATTCATACAGATTTTCACAGTACGCTGTCGGATGAATCCCCAACTTTTTGGACTGATCCCATATTCAGACTGATCCCTGATCCATTTTATGTGGAAATCGTGTGAAAATGAAAAAGCACTTAGCGAATATTTACGCTAAGTGCTTAACAACTGTGAGCCTCCTATCGGGATAGAACCAATGACCTACTGATTACAAGTCCTAATAATCATAGAGTACTTTTAGTTGGTCGATCCCAATCCTTAAATTATACCCTTGACAAACAACGCTTTATAAAAGACCGCTAACCAATAGCTGTCAGCGTCACTGCGACTCTAAAGAATCGCTTCCCACAACAATTCCTAGTTACATCTCACACTTCGTATATTCGAGGTTATCCTACTTAAATACCTGACAATCAGGCCTTTTTGTAGAGGTACATCTACATATTTCTAACCAAAATTACACAAAAACATGAAAACGCCAAAAGCAAAACTAGTACTCGAAACCAGAGTTCCTTTAAAGAAGCAACCTGGGACATTTCCGGTGGTTCTCCAGTTCTACTTTGAAAGACGTCGAGTCTTTCTCTCAACCGGAATTGGGGCTTCCCTTTCCGAATTTGAAAAGATCTTACGACCTAGCCCTAGGGATCCAAAACTGAGAGCATACAAGTACCAATTGGAAGAATTAGTGCAAAATGCGGAGTACATCATCAAAAAACTGGGCGGAAACTTCACACTTGAAAAGGCTCGTATGATGATGGAAACTGGAGCAGCACTCAAAAAGCGACAGACTGATATTGCCTCGGTATTTAGTATGTACATATCAAACCTTGAGCTGAATGAGCAAATACGTACGGCAGATTCTTACAGGAATGCGATGAGGAGCCTGATGAAGTTTGATCCTACATTAGACTTTGAGAAGCTAACTTCAGAGTCACTTGAAGAGTTTGAGGACTGGATGGTAAACTTACACGGTAAATCAAAAACGACCGTCGGTATATATCTTCGGAGCTTAAAAGCTGTATTTAATTTCGCTGTTCAAGAAAAGATTATAGACGGTAATAGCTCCCCTTTCGGAAAGGGGAAGTATATCATACCTACAGGAAAAAACACCAAAAAAGCACTCACCTTAGAGCAAATACGTCAGATCTACGACTACAAAACGATCCCAGGAACAAGCCTCGATAAAGCAAAGGACTATTTCATGTTCAGTTACTTCGTAAATGGCATAAACTTTAGAGATATCGTTGATCTCAAAAACAAAGACCTAAAGGATGGACAAATAAACTTTGTCCGTGCCAAAACAGTCCGAACTAAACGTGACCACAGCACGATAAAATCATTGCTTCGAAAAGAGGCAATCGATATTATCGAGAAATGGAGAAACAAAGATCGCAATCCAGATACCTACCTATTTCCGGTTCTTATACCAGGACTTTCAGCCAAGCAGATTGCCAGAAAAGTTCAAGACTTTATCAAAGAAACAAATCTAGGTTTAAGCCAAATAGGTCAGGATTTAGGTATCACCTTCCCTTTGACGACTTATGTAGCAAGGCATAGTTTCGCTACCATAGCTTTAAATCATGGAAATGTACCTCTCCCAACAATTTCGGCTGCATTGGGACATTCTACAATAGAGACGACAAAGAGCTATCTGGATAGTCTCGATGATAAAAACTTGAAGAATATATCAGATTCACTACTATGACTTGGATAAGAACGTTCAGTGGGTTTGGCTTTATTTTGACGACTACTTTAATCCTGGGGAATTTGTATATTCCCCAAGTAGTCTTCCTTCAAAATTTAGAGAAATGAACAAAAAAGTAAAGGCCCTGAAAGTTTCAGAATTTGTTACTCGAATATTTGACTCAGAATTTGATGATATGATTTATGCATCTGGCTATCGATATCTCAGATTCCTTCCTTTGATACAAAGTTTAGAATTTCTAGGTTCTCTTGAAGATGAGGAAGATTTTGGTAAGAAAGAAGAGGTAGAAGCAAGATTCAACCGAGGCCTTTTACTTTTGGGGGAAAAATATGAAAGATTTACGAAGAAAGGTGACTTCAATTATCTCTATACTTGCTTCAGAAATCCTTTCATCCATCAATTTCGACCCGATCAAAGCAAAATCAGGCTTGCTACAAGATCAATGATTGGAGAAATGGACCTTCACCTAACTAGAGATTCTGGAAGGTTGTGCTTTGTCCTTGAAGATTTTTATGAAGACATTAAAAGAGGGGCACTCTTACAAGCTGAAAAGATCAAAAATGGAGTATTAGCGCACGAGAAACTTGACCAGGTTTATCTAACGATTGAAGTTATGAACGACTTCATAGAAACGTCTTAAAATTAAGCCTAAAGACTCCCCTCCTCAACATCACCTGATATCTTCAACATCTCATAGTTGAAACAAGGATTTTGAAGATTTGGGATGTGTGTAGTATTTTCTCCTTTAATTCACACACTTTTCACAACGAGATAATGTAATGGTTCATGCGAGACTTTTTGTAGAACTGATACCCATCGAATACTCCCCTTAAAAAACGGCCTATACAGGCCAGATTCGAAGATTTGTGTGAATGTGTTGTGTGAAGTGCAAAAAAAGAGGCACTCAGATTAGATCTAAGTGCCTGACTTTCAGAGCCTCCTATCGGGATCGAACCAATGACCTACTGATTACAAGTCAGTTGCTCTACCAGCTGAGCTAAGGAGGCTTATTCCGTTATTGTGATGCAAATATAGGGGATCACTTTATTCGCTCCAAACTCCTGGAAAAGAAAAATCCTATCTCTCTAATTCTGAGTAAGAAAAATTTAAAACTCTCTCAAAATTGAAAGCTTGCTCTTCAACTTTTCGATTTCCTCTTCCGCTTTTTGGATCTTCAGATCAAACTGATCTTTCAATTTATCCGCTGTTCTGGATGCAGCAAAGAACTCCAGGTTGTTTTTCCAAAGGGTAATATTATTCTCCAATTCGGAAATCTGCTTCCGGATGCCGTGTTCTTTCTTGTTTAAGGTTTTTACTGCATTAGGATCCGACTGAAGTCTGTTTAAGTTTAGTCTAAAAAGGAAGTCTTCCCTTCCAGAACCTTCCGGGTTAAGTTTTTCCAGGTATTGATCCACTACTGTTTTGAATTGGACCTGGATCTCCTTCATCGCTTTCCTAGGTACAAAACCTATATCGTTGAACTCACCTACCAATTTGCTCAATTCCTCTTCTGAGACATCACCACTAGAGGCTGCCTTCGAAATCTGATCACAGATCTCCTGTTTTTTCTTCAAGTTGTCTTCAAATTCCGCATTTGAAGTTTTGTTAGACTCTCTTCTATTATCAAAGAAAGTATCGCAAGCAAGTTTAAAACGCTTGTAAAGACTGTCTCTGCTTTTTTCCGGTGTTGGGCCTAGTTTTTTCCAGTCTTGTTGGAGTCTTACCAGAGCATTACTGGTGTTCTGCCAATCAGTGCTGTCTTTTAGCTCTTCGGCTTTAGTGATCAACTCCTCGGCTCTGGCCTGGTTCTGTAATCTTACTTCATCCAGTTCCTTGAAGAATAAATTCTTATTATGGAAAAATTGCTTGAATGATGCCCAGAATGTCTTATTGATTTCCTTACCGGATTCCCTCGGTACAGGACCTATCTTTTCCCAGCTTTTCTGAATTTCCAGAATTTCTTTTGTTTTGGTATTCCAATCCCGGATTCTGTCAGCTGAAAATTCAGCAAACGGCTTTAAAACTTCTATCAGTGCTTCTTTCTGCTTTTGATTTTCTTTGAATACCTCCTTTTGGCCATCATAGAAGTCCTTTCTGCGTTCATACACTGCATCGGAAGCTCCTTTGAATTTTTGCCACAGTTCCTCCTGTTCATCTCTGGGAACAGGCCCTATGTGTTTGAATTCTTCGTGAAGTTCGTTTAGGGATTTGATGGCATCTTTGAGATCCTTGACATCCTTCAGTGCTTTGGCCTTTTCTACCAGCTCTAATTTGCTTTCAAGATTTTTCTTCCTATCAAGCTCCTTAAGCTCAAAATAGATGCTTCTATTATCATAAAAGCGATCCATCAACGCATTATAACTTGCCCAAAGGCTTCTGTTTTGAGAAGAAGGTACCTGACCGATGCTTTTCCACTCTTCCTGTAACGACTTGATGGTGGACATACTCAGCGTGGTCTCTTCCCCATCAACTAACTCACGGAGTTTATTAAGCAGTTCTGTTTTAGCAGCTAGATTGGCCTCTTTTTTCCTTTCAGCCTCCTTGCGGAGTGAGGTGAGCTGATTTTTATATTCGTAATAGTAGGTGTTGAATTCTTTTTCCTCATCACTAGGACGGAAATCAAAATCATCTTCTACTCCCCCTTCGGCTTTAAATCGCTCAAGGGCTTCCTCCTTTTCCTTATTGGTGTACTCATCAAAAGCCGTCTTGATTTCATGCACCAGCTTGTCGATCCTATTTATACTACCTTGCTTCACTTTACTCTTAAGCAGGGTCAGAAGCTCGATCTTGGAAAGAGAGCTCGTGTCAATAGCTTCGTCATGATCATGGTCATCATCCTCTTCCCCATCTGATTCATCGGTATCAGAATTATCTGAAGATTTATCATGGCCCCTAGTCAATTCTTCTCCATTGGCATTTTTCACAGCCTCCGCATCCTGTTTTGCTGGAGACTCCGGGATTTCCGATGCAGCGGTTTCTTCAACGGCACTGCTATTGTCATCAGATTCATCAGTAAGTTTACTTGGATCAGCAGCACCTGCCTTCTCAGTAGGTGGGAGACTTTGATCATCCCCAGAATTTTCAACATGTACGGATTCATCAGGTTGAACTGTCGTAGATTCATCCTGTGCGTCAGAATTTTCTTTTTTGTCTATACCCTTTACCTCTTCAGAATTTGAGGCTTGGGTCACCTTGTCCTTTTCGGACGGATCGTTACTTTTCTCAGTCATAAAAACACTACTATTAAGCGGCAATATGAGCAAAAGTAGGGATTTTGCCTAATTTAATCTTGGATCTAGTGGATAATTTGCTATAACCTTAAATTCTCCTCCCATATTCTTTAGCAGGTCTTTCCAGAGTTGTTCAGGTGAGAAATCAAAGGTTTTTTCTCCCAGATGATCTTTACATATGATCCATATTTCATCAGATAATTCATCATCCAGCTGATCCGTTCCCCAGCCACTATATCCTAAGAAAAACCTGATTGAATCCGGGTCAAAAAGCCCTAGTTTAAGCTTTGACACCAGCGTATTGAAATCTCCCCCCCACCAAATATTTTTACCTAGCGGAATACTTCCTTCCAGCGATTTTTCACCAAAATATATGAAGTGTAACGTATTCTGCTCCACAGGCCCGCCCACAAACACTTCTTTATCCAGAAAATCCAATGCCTCCACAAGTTCCCCAAGTTTAAGGATGGAAGGTTTGTTTATAATCAAACCAAAACTACCTTCTTCGGAATGTTCGCAAAGCAATATGACCGAACGCACAAAATTCTCATCTTGAAGAAATGGCTCGGAAATTAAAAGATCACCGGGTTTAGGATTACGTTGTGCTTCTATACTCATTCTTCTCTTAATTCTAAATTATTGAAAAATATAGATTATAATTTTTTAAATGCAATGCCAATGGTAATTTTATCTATAAGATAAATTCGATTACATACCACCTATGGACATATCAGCTATACGTAAGGACTACACTATTAAATCACTGGATATCAGCGATGTAAAACCTAACCCTCTTACCCAGTTTGAGTTATGGTTTAGCGAAGCATTGACCGGTGAAGTTTTGGAAGTGAATGCCATGACCTTATCGACGGTTGGGGTGGATGGCAGCCCAAATGCCAGAATCGTATTACTCAAAGGAGTAGATAATGGATTCGTTTTTTTCACCAATTACGAAAGTGAAAAAGGTAATGAACTCGCTAACAATAATAAAGCATCACTTACTTTTTTCTGGCCGGAACTGGAGCGGCAGGTACGGGTGAGAGGAAGTGTTGAATTGGTAACAAACGAAGAGTCTGACACTTATTTTTTCTCAAGGCCATTAGGTTCGCAAATCGGGGCTTGGGTATCTGACCAAAGCCAAAAGATCAAATCCCGTGAAGAACTGAATCTTAAAAAGATTGAATTAGAAAAAGAGTTTACTACTACTCCCATCACCCGACCACCCCATTGGGGCGGATATAGATTGATCCCTCACATGGTGGAATTCTGGCAGGGAAGACCCAGCAGACTACATGATAGAATCAAATATGAACTTGTAAACGGGAAATGGGAACTAAGCAGGTTAGCACCCTGATTACATTAGATCAAATAAATTGTCTGTACCGATCATGCGCTCTACCGTAAAGCCTTCCCCGTATTTGACCAGGATCTTATGTCCAAATTCCCGAGCTCTGGCTTCGATGAAAGGCAAAAAGTCAGGATCGGAAATAAAGCTGGCAGGCTCCTTACTTGTAGGGTCATAGAACTGCGATTGAAATGCCAGGATACTATCAATTTTGGTTTTCCAAAATGGAGTAATATCCATCACGAAATCTGGTTCAATGAAATTATTCTGGATGTAATGATAGACAAATTTCGGTCTCCATGCTTCCTGTTGGATACCATTAACATGGGTTTCGATCTTGCGCAGTCCACTCATAAAACAAGCTGTACTAGCTAAACTAGAACCTTTACCGTGATCCGGATGCCTGTCCGATATTGCATTGGCCAAAACGATCTCGGGTCTGTACTTTCTTATCATTTCGATAAGTTTCAACTGGTGATCCTGATCATTTTGAAAATACACATCTTTAAATCCCATATTTTCACGTGCAGAAAGTTGAAGGATTTTGCTTGATGCTTCTGCCTCTTGAAGCCGCAGCTCCGGTGTCCCTCTAGTGCCCATTTCACCTTGGGTGAAATCGATTACCCCTACTTTATGTCCTTTTGCTACATGAGCAGCGATTGTTCCGGAGCAACCTAACTCTGCATCATCCGGATGAGCTGCAAAAACTAAAATATCCAGCTTTGTCATTTTATGATTTGACTAGCGAACCCGAAGGTTCTGTCCTATTTTTAATATTGTTCTTGTGGAAATCCCGTTCAATCTGGTCAGGGAACTTACGGAAACACCATATTTCCGGGCTATAGATCCTAGATTTTCTCCTTTTTTGACTTTATGGTATGCGTTCGTTCTAGCCTGTACAATGTTCCCAAAAAGGTCAGGTGTAATCGAGTAGATCTGCCCTCGTATTTTATATTCCGGAAAATCATAGACTTTCTCAGCATCAAAGGCCAAACCTCTATAACGAAGTTCATAATGTAAGTGTGAACCTGTGCTCCTTCCCGTATTCCCTCCTTTGGCGATAAGATCGCCTGCCTTGACCTCCTGACCTACCTCCACGAGTTGCTTTGAAAGGTGGCCATAAAGCGTTTCAAGACCATTTTTATGCCGAACTACAATATAATACCCATAGCCATATCTGTCATAAGATTTCACCCGTACTATCCCATCAAACCCACTATATACAGGATCTCCAGTGTTCAAGTTTAAGTCAGTCCCATAGTGCCACCTTCTCCATCTGTACCCGTAAGAGGAAGTCACACGGGTAGTTTCCAATGGCATTTTCCAATTATATCCGAAAAATTCATCATAAAGCCGGATGTTTACTGTATCGGTGAATGTTTTGGGATCGAAATTATAAATGTCAATCTTATTGGAATCCCAAGATGAATAATATTCAAAAGCAGTGACCCAAATGCTGTCAATCTGGATCTGCTCCGAAACTTTCACCAGTTGGTTGGTTGGAGCCCAGATTATGATATTCTGATCCTCACTGATAATCGACCTTACCCTACCCAGATTTACATTATTCTCAAAAATAATAGAATCGGTCACAGATGAGAGAGTCCTAAGATAAGACTCTTGATCAAATCCCCTTAATTCTATATTCCTCCTCTCCTGGCTGGTACCAGATGGGGGGACAGTGTTGTTTTTTTTAATAATCTTTGGAAAAATTTGAGCATTGGCATTCAAAGCGCCAATGCTCATACTTATACAAAAGACTACGAATAGGATCGAATACCTCATCTATTGGGTTTATTCATGCTCTAACTCAGCCATATACCGCTCAGCATCCAACGCTGCCATACAGCCAGTCCCGGCTGCAGTTACAGCCTGTCTATAGATGTTGTCTTGTGCGTCGCCACAGGCAAAAACACCTTCCACGTTTGTTTTTGTACTTCCCGGTATAGTTTTGATATAGCCGGCTTCATCCATGTGGATATAATCCTTGAAGATGCCGGTGTTTGGTTGATGACCAATAGCAACAAAGAAGCCAGAAATGGCGATTTCTGATTTTTCTCCTGTTTTATTGTTAAAGATCCTTACCCCATTTACCTCTTCCTCACCAAGTATCTCATCAGTCTCGGTATTCCAAAGAATTTCGATCTTCGGATTACTCATGACACGCTTTTGCATAATTTGGGAAGCCCTCATTTCATCCTTACGGACTAGCATATATACTTTACTGCAGATATTGGACAAGTAGGATGCTTCCTCACATGCTGTATCCCCAGCACCCACTATTGCTACCTCCTGACCTCTAAAAAAGAAGCCATCGCAGACAGCACAGGCAGAGACTCCTTTGCCATTCAGCCGGGTTTCACTTTCTATTCCCAACCATTTGGCAGATGCCCCGGTAGAAATGATAACAGTGTCCGCGTGTAGCGTAACCTGCTCATCTATGACTACAGTATGTGGTTTGGTGGAAAAATCCACGCTGGTGGCCAACCCATATCTTACCTGGGTTCCAAACCGTTCTGCTTGTTTTCTAAAGTCTTCCATCATCTCAGGCCCCGTCACACTGTTAGGGTAACCAGGATAATTTTCCACATCATTTGTAATGGTCAGCTGACCGCCGGGCTGTCCACCGGTATACAATACAGGAGAAAGTCCTGCTCTAGAAGCGTAGATAGCGGCAGTGTAACCTGCCGGTCCTGACCCAATGATCAAGACTTTAACTTTTTCAATTTCTGGTTTCATTAATAGGAAAGTATTAAATCGGGCAAATCTTATGAATTATCCCTTAGTAACAAAGTTGCATCTTGTTAAAATTCCCTAAGCCTTGACTAAGGGAAGAAATACTATCGGAAGTCCCATAGCATAGGAAATTGTTTGTAATAAAAAAGGGGGTAAAAACCCCCTTTTTAGTTGTTTGCTTGCTTATCCGAGGTAAGGTTTCAGCGTCTTACTACGGGAGGTATGTCTCAGTCGACGGATCGCCTTCTCCTTGATCTGTCTTACTCTCTCTCTGGTAAGGTTGAATTTTTCTCCGATTTCTTCAAGAGTCATCGCATGTTCTCCATTCAGACCAAAGTACAGGGTGATCACGTCAGCCTCTCTTTGGGTCAATGTAGAAAGAGCACGTTGAACTTCTTTACGAAGGGAGTCATTCATCAGGCCATCATCTGGCTTTTCGTCCCCGTCATTTTCCAGTACGTCCAAAAGGCTATTTTCTTCGCCTTGTACGAATGGAGCATCCATGGACACGTGACGGCCAGAAATCTTCATAGTATCGACTACCTCATTGGCAGTCACTTCGAGCACTTCCGCCAATTCCTCAGGAGATGGTTCACGCTCAAATTTCTGCTCCAGCTCACTGAAGGTCTTGCTGATCTTATTCAAAGAACCTACTCTATTCAATGGAAGTCGAACTATCCTAGACTGCTCTGCAAGTGCCTGAAGAATAGATTGTCTGATCCACCATACCGCATAGGAAATGAATTTGAACCCACGGGTCTCATCAAAACGCTGAGCAGCTTTGATCAATCCCAGGTTACCCTCATTGATCAAATCACCCAATGAAAGTCCTTGGTTTTGATATTGCTTGGCAACTGATACTACAAATCGAAGGTTGGCCTTGGTCAATTTTTCCAGTGCCAATTGGTCACCTTCTCTAATTCTTTTGGCCAGAACTACCTCTTCATCTGCTGTCAACAGGTCAACTTTTCCAATCTCTTGGAGGTATTTATCCAGGGATTGACTTTCTCTGTTGGTAATCTGTTTGCTAATCTTTAGCTGCCTCATTCAGGAATATGATTTGTGAAATTTAATAGTTTATGAGAATCAAATTAATCAATTGTTTCGATTAACCTTATGCGTTTGATGCTGGTTTTTCAGGTTTTGGCAATAAAGCCTTTCGGGAAAGCTTGAATTTGCCTGTTTTTTTATCTACATCGATCAATTTAACCTGTATCTCTTCTCCTGGCTCTAGTACACCTTCCATAGATTCTACCCGCTCATGCTTGATCTCCGAGATATGAAGTAAACCATCCTTACCCGGCATAAATTCCACAAATGCTCCAAAAGGTTGAATATTTTTCACTTTCCCCGTATAAGTCTCCCCTATCTCCGGCTGAGCCACGATTGCTTTGATACGTGAAAGAGCCGCATTAAGTTTGTCCTGATTGGCGGAGAATATATTGATTTTTCCTTGGTTGTCTATTTCTTCGATTACTATAGTAGCTCCCGTATCCTTCTGTATTTCCTGAATCACTTTACCGCCTGGCCCGATCACAGCACCGATCAATTCTTTTGGAATCATCATGATGAATGAACGTGGAGTATGCGGTTTCAACTCGGCTTTTGGAGCTGCGAGTGTTTTGGTGATCTCTTCTAAAATATGAAGTCTTCCCTCTTTAGCCTGAAGCAACGCTTCTTTCAAAACGCTATAATCCAGGCCTTCTACTTTCAGATCCATCTGACAGGCAGTGATCCCTTTAGCTGTTCCTGTTACTTTGAAATCCATATCTCCCAGGTGATCTTCGTCTCCTAAAATATCGGAAAGGATAGAGTATTTACCTGTTTTCGCATCCGAGATCATGCCCATAGCGATACCCGTTACTGCAGATCTGATAGGAATACCTGCATCCATCAATGCCAGGGATCCCGCACATACAGTAGCCATGGAGGAAGAACCGTTTGATTCTAAAATATCAGAAACAATACGGATAGTATATGGATTCTCTTCTGCTGGAGGAAGTACTTTCTTCAAAGCTCTCATCGCCAAATTGCCATGACCTACCTCTCTTCTTCCTGGGCCACGGTTTGGTTTTACTTCCCCCGTGGAGAAGCCTGGGAAATTGTAATGAAGATAGAATTTATTGTATCCAGAAATGGTGGCACCATCTACCATCATCTCATCCATCTTGGTACCCAAGGTACACGTAGTCAGAGACTGGGTCTCTCCCCTTGTAAATACCGCAGAACCATGTGCAGATGGCAAGTAGTCTACTACTGACCAGATAGGTCTCACTTCATCCAGTCTTCTTCCGTCCAGTCTTTTCTTTTCGTTCAAGGTCAGATTTCGTGCTGCTTCCTTATGTATTTTACTGAAATACGGGCCGATAAGACTTTCCTCAAAACCATGCTCTTCACCTAAGTTTGCGATGAATTCTTCTTTAATTTCTTTGATCAAAGAAGAACGCTCTGATTTGTTGGCGATTTGCTTACTAACTGTGGCGTATAGTTTATCATAAACCTCAGCTCTCATCTTATCGAAGAGTGCAGGGTCAGACTTTTCGTGATTATATTCTCTTTTTACTTCCTTGCCTACAAGCTTTGTAAGCTCTATTTGTGCCTGACAGTGTCTCTTGATCTCCTCATGCGCATACTGCATAGCTTCCAGCATCTCCTCTTCCTGAATCTCATTTGCTTCACCTTCCACCATTAGGATGAAATCAAGCGATCCCGCAACAATAAATTCCAATGAAGCTTTTTCCAATTCGATCGGAGACGGATTGATTTTCAATTTACCATCGATTTTCGCTACACGAACTTCTGAGATGGGGCCATTAAAAGGAATGTCGGAAACTGCCAAAGCTGCAGATGCAGCCAGACCAGCCAAAGCATCAGGAAGAACTTCTTCATCCCCACTGATTAAAGTGATTGCAATCTGAGTGTCTGCATGGTAATCATCCGGGAAAATCGGACGGATAGCTCTATCTACGATACGGCTTATCAAAATCTCGTAATCGGACAGTCTTCCTTCTCTCTTCAAAAAACCTCCGGGTATCTTTCCCGATGAAGCAAATTTCTCCTGGTAGTCAACAGACATAGGTAAAAAGTCCACCCCTTCTCCAGCTTCTTTCTTGGATACTACTGTAGCCAAAAGCATAGCCTTTCCCATCTTCACTACTACTGACCCATCAGCCTGCTTAGCTAATGCGCCGGTTTCTATGATAATTTCTCTGCCATCTTCTAAGGTGATGGTCTTGGTGATTAAGTTCGGTAACATAAATAATTGTTAGTTTGCATCGTTAGTGATAAAAGTTCTAAATAACCTAAAAAATAAAAAAAGTAAGGTTCCCACTCAAGAGAACCTTACTAGATTGGTTATTTTCTGATTCCTAGTTCGGCGATGATTGATCTGTATCGCTCGATTTCTTTCTTGTGAAGGTAATCCAATAGGCTTCTTCTTTTACCTACCAGCTTCAACAAACCAAGTCTAGAGGAGTGATCCTTCTTATTTGACTTCAAATGCTCAGTCAAATGCTTGATTCTGTGTGTAAAGAGGGCAATCTGAGACTCAGGAGACCCTGTGTCAGTAGCAGATTTTAACCGTCCATGATTCTTAAATAACTCTTCTTTAATCTCTGAGGATAAATACATGTTTAGCTAAATTTTGTAAAACAACCACAAAGGTAGGAGTTATTTTGAGAAAATAAAAAGTCAACGCGCTTTTAAACGCATATCTTTAAACCATTTTTTAATAAGCTTCCAGATACCTATGTAGAAGTCTGGCTCAAACAACCTGGCATCCTTCCTCGCCTGCCTCACAAAAAACAATCCAAAAGGAATCAAACAAAGATTGGAAAACCAAGTACCAAAAAGAGGGTCTGCTATCCCTTCTTTTGCCCACTTCTCCCCTGTGATGGTGAGCATATAATACACTATGAAGAAAATAATAGAAACCAATACAGGCATGCCCAGCCCTCCTTTCTTGATAATAGCTCCTAGCGGGGCACCTATCAAAAACATGGCAAAACAGGCGAATGCCTGGGTATATTTCTGGTACCATGCAATCTGATATCTCCTATATTCACGTTCATACGTGTCTATTTGGCCTTTCTTTATTCCAAAGGCATTTTTCAGACTCCTTGAATTATTCAATGCCATGGAAACTGAATTCTTATGATATCCACGACTATGTGCCAATGAGTCAATCTGACTTCGCTCTCTATCCGTCAATGGAGTAGAGCGGAAGTTCGATCCTTTCTTTTGGACTACCTTTATACTGTTTGTATCCAGGTTAGTCTGTGGATTAGACGCAAGTTCCCTGGATTTGGTGTCCAGTGTATTTTTGGCTGAATCAATTAGGGAATCGTAAGTGGGAAGCTCTGTGGATGCGGTGATAGATTTGTCGAGTGTCAGAATAGAATCACTTGGGATAGCTAGGTTTGTGGCTTCTGGATTTTCCGTCAACACAGACGAGTCCCGCACGTGAAGATCTTTTTTTACCTGTTCCAGTGAGTCCTGTAACTTTAGTCGTCTGGTTTTTTCCCTTTTGATGGAATCATCGAGGGATTTTCGCTCAGCTATATCAGGAGATGGAGTAAGTTTCCTGTCTCTGGTAAAAAAAGTATAGACACTTTCTGCATCCCTGTAGTTCTGAAAACGCTGATCATTTACCAATGTACCTATCGAATCCAGTCCAACGATGATTTGGGATATGTTTTTGATAGACCGGTTAGTTGACCAAGCCTCCTCTGCAGTTCTGTTGAGCTTGAAGGTATTGTTGAGATCAAATACGATCTCATTGGTATCGAAGGAAACTCTACGGAATTCCACGGGCTTCTCCGCTATTCCCCTACTCGGTTTTGTCTCCTTATAGGTTTTTCCTTGGTAAAGAGACAGTTTCATGTAGTTCTCATTAAAAAAAGGCTCCATCCTACCCGAGTCAGCCAGTGTCAGCTCCAGATTTCTTTGCTCGCCCTGGGCATGAGTATAGATCAGGATATCCTTAAGACCAAATTCCCCTACTTTTTCGTTGACCTTGATGCTATAGCCAGGTATGCCGGCGTAAAAAACCCCCTCTTTGATATCCAATGCCGGGGACTTCATTCGGATATCATAAAGTAAGCTGAACGTCTTAAGGTTTACTTTCGGTACTAAGTAATTGTTGGACAAGTATGCGGCAAAGGACAATACAATAACAAAAACACCGATAGGCCGTAATGCGCGGAGAAGAGAAATCCCGCTGCTTTTGATGGCAGTAAGCTCGAAATGCTCTCCCAAATTGCCAAAAGTCATCAAACTTGAGAGTAAAACCGCAAGAGGCAATGCCATGGGCGAAATGCTGATCACAAAGTACCCGATCAGCTCCAAATAGATCCAGAAGCTTAGGCCCTTGCCAAAAATCTCATCGAAGTATTTCAGCATGTTGACGGTCAACAGGATGAAATCAACGACAATAAAAGTCAATAAAAATGGGCCCAAAAATGACCCAAGTATAAGTTTATCTAGTTTCTTCATTATCCAAACGGCACTAAGGCAAGTACGAAGCCTTAGAACAGAAGTTCAAATTTGGCAAAATCAATCGAGATTACCCACCAATAATATCTTTCAATCTCCCGATCAGTCCTTCCCAGATTGCAACAAGCTCATCGTCATCGTATCCATCGGAATAATCAATCACTTTCAAAAACAGAGTTTGGGTAAGCTCATTTTCTTCCAGTTTGAATTCTATAAAGGCATGATCTGCTTCATCCGGGTTTTTAGGGTCGTAAAATTCGAATTTGACATGGGAATTACTTCGCTGTGAGGCCAATCGGGCAAAGTGGTCTTCATTGTCAAAATTGAAAACGTAGTTTTTATCCTCGTTTATTTTCACTTCATCGGCAAACCACTCCTCTAATCCACTTGCAGTGCTTAAATAATGGAAAACTATTTTTTTTGAGGCATTGATTTGATAATCAGCAACAAACTTATTTTTAACCATGATATTTGAGTTTAAACTATATAAAAAATCACATTTTTAAAGAACGTCAACTTGCATTTCACATTACAAGACCTCATATTTGCATTCCCATTTGAAAGGGAGGTTTTCTGGGTTGATAATATACGATTCTCGGCCAAAGTGTTTTGATTCTTGAACGTGCTTTAATATAGGCATTAAATTCAAAAAACAATACTTAAAAAAAGTTTAGGCCGCACTAGTTGATGGTTCTGGCTTTTAATAAAATATTTGGCGAGGTATCCCGATGGCTATCGGGAGCAGGATTCATATCCGTCACGGCTAACACGGGTTCAACCCTCTAAGAGGATAAAGATTCTCTTTCAAACATAATGATAATATTTGGCGAGGTATCCCGATGGCTATCGGGAGCAGGATTCATATCCGTCACGGCTAACACGGGTTCAACCCTCTAAGAGGATAAAGATTCTCTTTCAAACATAATGATAATATTTGGCGAGGTAGCTCAGTTGGTTAGAGCGCAGGATTCATAACCCTGAGGTCACGGGT
>CBFGUY010000006.1:0-57200 GCA_965651895.1 uncultured Algoriphagus sp.
CCATTTACTACCAGTGAAATAGAATTGGGAGTTGATCTAAGTTTCTTCAATAATAGATTGGGATTTGATATTGCCTACTACGAAAAAGAAACGCATAACGAAATCATGAATGCTAGCTATAGCATTGCATCCGGTTTTAATAGTGCAGTTGTGGCGACGGGCTCTACGAGCAATAAGGGATTAGAAGTGTTGGTTACCGGTACACCGGTTCAAACGACCAACTTTACTTGGAAATCGTCCTTTAACTTGTCTAAAGTGAAAAATGAAGTACTTAGTACTGATAACAACAATAACCCGGTAAATCTTGGACAGAACAGAGCAACCTTAGGAAATGCTGTGACCGCATATGTGGTAGGCGAAGCCGGCCCTCAGATCAGAGCATATGATTATGCATATAACGCAGATGGCTCTATACAAGTCGATGAAGCCGGTTTACCGGTTAGAGGTGAATTGATCAATATGGGAACTGTATTGCCTACATTATATGGTGGATGGAATAACGAGTTCTATTATAAAGGAATTACATTCTCTTTCTTGATTGATTATAACTATGGCAATAAAGTGCTTTCAGCTACTGAATTCTATTCGACATTCAGAGGGCTTAATCAAGTGACTCTTGAAGGTAGAGAAGAGGGCGTGACTAATGGAGGTGTAACTGCACCTGCTCAAGAATACTATCAGGCTTTAGCTCAAAACATCACCAGCACTAGTGTGGTTGACGGAGATTTTATCAAGTTGCGACAATTGACTTTGGGGTATTCGTTCCCTGAAAAGTGGTTTGGAAATATGCCGATCTTAAAAGGGCTTGATATTTCTTTAGTAGGTAGAAATCTAGGATTTTTGATGCGTAAGGCCAAGAATATTGATCCGGAAGCAAGTTTCGGCTCCAATATCAACTATACCGGAATTGAAGGCGGAAATCTACCTAGTACTAGATCTTTTGGGTTTAACCTTAACTTCAAATTGAACTAAAATGAAAAAATATATAAGCTTATTTCTTACAGGCATATTACTGGCAGTGTCCAGTTGTGATGGTGATTTTGATGATATCAATACTGACCCTAACAGAGCGAATGGGGATGTGTTTGATCCTAACCTGATACTTCCTACTGTTTCTTTTAACTACGGGAACATGATGACAGGATACACTGGTGCGATTCTATTTCAAAGCATGTGGGTTCAGGTGATGGCTTCTACCTCTTCTGGAGGGGCCAACTATTACTCCAATGCTGATAAGTACGTTGTATCTGGCAGTACAAACAGTTATATCCAGAGTGTCTGGAATGATGGCTATTCCGCAGCCTCAAGAGTATATCAGATGCAGGCTTTGGCAGAGAAAAAAGGGTATGGTAACCTGGTTGCTATAGGCGAAATTTGGAAGGTTCTTACACTATCTTTCGTGTCGGATATTTATGGTGATATTCCATATTCAGAAGCACTGCAGGCTGAATCTGGCATCACACAACCTAAATATGATTCTCAATCAGAAGCCTATGTGGCAATGCTTTCCGGACTTGAAAACGCACTTGCTTCAATTGATGATTCTGGTGATGAAATTAAAAATGACGTGCTCTACGGGGGAGATTTGACAAAATGGAGAAAACTGGGTTATTCCATTATGTTGCGCATGGCTATGAGATTAGTGGAAGTGGATCCATCTACAGCTCAGTCCTATGTCCAGAAAGCTATTGTCGGTGGTGTTTTCTCTTCTGTAGATGATGAGGCTGCTTTGGCATCAGATGACACTAATGGATATTCCAACTCCAGCGCAAATGCCTTAAATGTAACGGATGATGTATATGAGGTGCGTTGGTCAAAGAAGCTGATAGATTTTCTTAAAGCCAATAATGATCCTAGATTACCTATAATCGCTGAAGTACCTGCAGCAGGTTTGGCTGCCAATAGAGGCACGGCAGAAGGTAATAATGATCCAAGTGTTCAAATTGGATTACCCAACGGGTATGATTTGAGTGGTAGAAGTACAGATGTCAGAAATGAACCAAATTATCCAGGCCCAACGGGGACAGGTGATGATGTCACTCCTATTGGAAACTACTCTAGACCTACAGCTATTTATAGAGACAGAGATGCGCCGGTATTTATTTTGACATATGCTGAGATTCAATTCCTACTAGCTGATGCTGCTGCTAGAGGATTTTCTGTACCAGGTACTGCTTCAGAGCATTATTCTGCCGGATTGGAAGGTGCATTGGCAACTATTGGCAAATTCGGCGGAGCAACTGTCCCGGCTTCCACAGCTTCTGCTTTTATTGCTGACAATCCTTTGGATATCAGTAGCCCTGCCGCTTCGTTGAAAATGATCAATGAACAGATTTGGGCTACCACTGGTATCTTTGCTAACTTTGTAGAATCTTGGAACAACTGGAAGAGATCAGGTTATCCTGAGTTGACCCCGGTAAATTATTCAGGAAATTTCTCATCTGGTCAAATTCCTAGAAGACAACTGTACCCTGCTTCGGAAAGCACTACTAATCCTCAAGGATTGGCTAACGCAATTTCGAATATGGGGGGAGATACGTGGATTAATAGAGTATGGTGGGATCCTGGAAATTAATTCGTATAATTATTCATAACTAGAATTCCGATAGAGGCTTTGATTAAATTCAAAGCCTCTATCTTTTTATGTTAATTTGCAGATAGACGAAAGATTAGTTTAATGGATTTAATTGGAGTAGATATTGGCGGCTCTCATATTTCTGCCGCAAAAGTAATTTTAGCGGATCGTATAGCGTCATTTGATTCCTTTCAAGAAGCCGATGTAGATACTTATGGAGACAAAGAAAGTATCATTACGGCTTGGGCAGAAGTGATAAAAAAAGCCGCAGGAAAATCTGCTAACTATAAAGTGGGAATTGCTATGCCGGGACCCTATGATTATGATAATGGGGTTTCCTTGATTAAGGACCAAGGAAAAATGGCTTCCCTTTACCGCCTATCTGTTAAGGATTTATTGGGAGAAAGCTTAGGGTTGCCTTCGTCTCACCTGGTATTCACCAACGATGCGGAGGCTTTCCTAGTGGGAGAAAGTTATGCCGGAGCAGGAAAAGATTTTCAAAACTCGGTCGGAATCACCTTAGGCACCGGGTTGGGATCAGCCATCAAAATCCACGATGTAGTGAAGGATGCCAAACTTTGGACTGCACCGTTTCGGGATGGAATTGCGGAGGATTATCTGGGAACAGCTTGGTTTAAAAAGTATACGTTGGAGCAATTTGGAATTGAGATTTCAGGAGCCAAAGACCTACTTTCTTCTGATTTCAACGCAGATGTGTCAACCCAAATTTGGGAGGCTTTCGGTAGAGCACTAGGCGAATTTTTGTTTCCTTATTTAATCCGCCTGCATTCTGAAGGAGTAGTACTAGGAGGTAAAATTAGTTTGGCGGAAGAGCAATATTTGCCTACGACAAGAGCTTATTTGGAAACTATGGGATATCCCGTTCCCATTAATATTTCTGTCTTGGGAGAGCGTGCGGCATTGATTGGAGCTTGCTTGCCTTTTGTGTAGTTAGGGCATGCTGAAAAACGCCAGTAATAAATCAAAAGCCATCATTTTGAATGGTTAACCCATTTTTCATACGAACGGTTTTTCACCAGGTGCAAGCTTATGGACGGCAATAGGTCTTTGTCCATGCATCAGAAAATCTCAAAATCGAGATTTTCAAGCTAGCCTCAGCCATACCATCTTCTACGTTGCCCTCATTCGAAGTATAAGAATACATCTTCACTAGGTCGCCTTGAACCTGCCTGCCCGGTAGGCAGGTCTGGCATGCCTGGGATTTTTTCAGCAAGCCCTAGTTATTCCACTCTTCCAGCCTTTCTTAATCCTGTTCCTTCAGATTTTGTCAGGGCATCTCCCATATCCGCTCTGGCTTCATCAGCAAACTGATTCAATTTGGCCAAAATTTCGGAGTTGCTAGTAGAGACATCGGTTGTTTCATTGGGATCATTTCCCAGGTCAAAAAGTGCTGCCTCTTCCTGCTTTAGCATGTGGTATTTCACAGGAATCCCATCGTCTCTCATAATTGTTCCCTCTGGGATACTTCTGTAGGAATGAGGTAGTACAAGCTTCCATTGCCCATAGATCACAGCTTGCAGTTCATTTGTATTATAGTAGGCGAAGTATGGTTTTGGCTCCATTTCTTTGCCTTCCAGAATAGGTAGAATACTCCTGCCGTCGATAGATAACTCAGGAAGCTTAGATCCTGTAATCTCAGCTAACGTAGGAAGAATATCAATAGTCATAGCTGCTTGTTCCTCAACTTTTCCGGCAGGGAAATGATCCTGCCAAACAAATATCCCGGGTTCCCGGATTCCTCCATCCCAGGATGTTCCCTTTCCTTCTTTCAGCCCTCCTGTTAATCCGGCATGTTCTCCATAAGAAAGCCAAGGCCCATTGTCAGAGGTGAAGATTATAATGGTGTTATCTGCGATTCCCAGTTCTTCGATTTTCCTTCTTACTTGACCGACTGACCAGTCAATTTCCATCATCACATCTCCATAAAGCCCCTGCTCGGATTTTCCTTTGAATTTATCAGAAACAAAAAGTGGAACATGGGGCATACTATGGGCTAAATACAAGAAGAAGGGTTCATTTTTACTTTCCTCTATGAACTTGATCGCCTCTTCAGTATAATGAGTAGTGAGCATACTTTGGTCGTCCAGCGTGTCGATCACAGCAGTATTTCTATACAAGGGGAGTGGGGGGTAGTAATCCTTAGCCTCAGGGTGATGCGGCCACATGTCGTTGGAGTAAGGTAGCCCATAATAGGAATCAAATCCCTGCTCTGTAGGAAGGAAAGGGGCTTGATGTCCTAAGTGCCATTTTCCTACCATACCGGTAGCGTAGCCATTCGCCTTGAGCATTTCTGCAATGGTCGTTTCCTCTGGATTCAACCCATGGGTTGCAGTATGGTCTAAAGCTCCAAAAATGGCTAGCCTATTAGCATATGTTCCGGTTAAAAGTGCTGCCCTGGATGCGGAACAAACTGCATGCGGTACATAGAATTGGGTAAACCGAACGCCGTCTGCTGCGAGTTGGTCGAGATTTGGGGTTTTCCATGCTGTAGCTCCATACACCCCTAAGTCGCCGTACCCCATGTCATCAGCAAAAATCAAGATGATATTGGGTTTTGGAGAAACTTCAGTTGTTCCTTTTTCTTGGGTTTTTGTTTCACACGAAGTGAAACAAGATGAAATGACTAACAGTGAAAATAAGTAAGGATAGAGAGAAAAACGCATGATTTCTGGTGATTTTATTATTAGTTCTTGTTCTTTCCAACTTTTGACCACACCATTTCTCCGATTTTTTGTCCTTGTTTCACTCCTTCTTCTATTGCGTCCCTAAAATGAATTCCTCCATACAAGCGGGAGATAGCCGCTTCCTCGGAGGCCAGTAGAAAAGATTTGAAAGGACGTTGTGGGAGGCCAAAGTAGATTTCTGAACTATCTATAAAATCAAAATTGTCTCCAAAGTAGCCGGTCAAAACCACGGCTGAAGCAGTACTGATTACGGAGTGTCCCGAAGTGTATTCAGGAAATGGAGGTGTTTGCAAAAGAGGCTTCCAGCGCTGGTCTATCTTCTGATTGATGACAGTCTCAGGTCTGATTCTATCGGTTTCGTATTTTGTTTTCCAGCAAGAGATAAAAGCATCGTGTAGGGTGAGCCCTACAAGTGTGTGGATGTAGGCTGTTTCAGCAAATGAAAGCCCAGCTTTTTGAGCAGCGATGCCTGTAATGCCTATCCAATGTCCTCCTGGGGATATTTTTTTTACACCAATTGCCATATGGCCCGAGAATTCAACCTTGAAGGGGTTGCAATCCCAGAAATTGGCAATCAATTTTCTTTCCTCATTCAACTCTTTGGTAGTAGTGTATACCTCCATCAATTGCCTGTGAAATGAACTGCCCTCGCTCAGGTCAAAAGGAGCCATCGGAGCAGGTTCGTACTCTTCCATGTTTTGGATAAAAAATGGCTTGATTGTTTTCCATTCCGGTTCTATTGCAGATATGTACGCAGGGGGGGTGGGATACCAAAATCCCTCCCCTTTTTGAGGTGTATATCTGATGAGGGTAGAAAGCTGTAAATAGCCGTCTTTTTTGGCAATATCCATCACCTGTGAAGCAATTTTGTTTGCGAAGCCTATATGATCTTCTAGCTGCTTTTTGGAAATGATCTTGCTTTTTAAAGCTTTCTCAGTCCATTCTTTTTGTCTTTCTTTCAATAAAAATCCGGAAGGCATGATGGCTTCGCCTACCTTTAGCATAGCATAAATAGCGGAAAATTCCGGAGAGCTGATCGCTGGATCTGTGATTTCCCAATCTTGGTCAGCTAAATACGTATGCTCTAGGATATTTTGGTTTTCAAATCCTTCTCTGGATTCTTTTGTGATGAGGTACGCAGCAAGGGTTGAATAGGCATATATCCGTGCAGCCACAGGGGGAGATGCCACATCGGTTACCATTACTTCCGTGATATGGAATAACTCCTCGGTATATATTTTTGGCCAATTGATTTCTTTGGTAGCAGCCTTTGGCTGTGCGCTAATCAGAACAGTGAAAAACAATATACTTAGAAGAAATCTGTTCATGGGATATCGTATCGCTGAATTGGCTGATTATGAATACCGAAAAGCAGGCTTGATCCACCTGAAGACTGAAGGTGCAAGATTGACTTAATGTCCCCTTTTATTCCTATTCCCGATTCTGAGGGAGAAAGTGGATGAAAGTTTCCCTTGCCATCACCGAGCATTACCAATCCAAGTCCGGCATCAATTACCCCGATTCTGATTCTTGTGAAGGTTTGGTTTCCGCCGAGGATAAGATCCATGTTTCCATCCTGATTCACATCCAATGACTGAATTGCGTATATGGGAAAAGCTTGGGCTTCACGTGGGAGAGGGCTTGCTTTGAAGCCTGATCCAGTATTTTCCAGATACATGCTTTCCAGAGAATTTGCCAGCAAAACCTGCGCCTCTTCCAGCTGCTGTGCCGTGAATAGGTCTTCTATTTTTGCATTGGAATAGGAAGCGTAATCAGTGAATTTACTTCGCATACTAGCCATCTGATCCAGTAGCTCATCCCTACTTGCATAAGGAAACGCCTGATCCCCCACATAGCATTCATAGATGGGGTCAATTGATCCGTTTTGGTCAAAGTCAGCGGCGTAGAGTTTGATGAGTTTATTTTCATTTGCTTCAAACTGAGTGTTCAGCCCATAGTTTCCTACGATCAAATCGAGATCCCCATCCCCATCCATGTCAGCCGCATGGATGCTTTCCCACCAGCCTGATAGTGTCTTGTCCAGAAAGTCTGAAGTTTGATCCTCAAATGATTTCCCATTTTGATTTATCAGGAAGGTTATAGGCATAAATTCACCTACTATAACCAGATCATCGAGACCATCTCCATTTAGATCCATTTTTTCTACTCCGGTGACAAGTCCGAGATTTCCTGATTTGGGAAGATAGGTAGTGGACTGGTCAGAAAAATTCCCCACACCGTCATTGATCAGTAGTTTGCTTTGCGAGATCAATGGATACCTGCCAGGGATAAGTCTGGCGCCTATGAATAGATCTAATGCTCCGTCTCCATTGGCATCTACGGCAACTGCGGCACCTGTGCTGAAGGTGTAGTTTGGGAAATTGGTTGCGCGGGTAAGCTGGCCGGAGCCATCATTTAGGTACAATCGATCCTGAATGCTCTCTTCTGAACTCAAGTAGTTATGGTAGCCGCCACTGCCTACGAATAAATCCTGTGCACCGTCTCCATTGAAATCTTCAAAAATAGCCACTGCGTCAGTAAATTCTCTGGACGAGCGAAAGCCTTGATAAGTAACCCATTCCTTATTTTTAAGCATGAAAATCTTTGCCGGTTGTCCCTTGGTGCCACCGATGAAAATCTCGGGATTTCCATCTCCGTTGAGGTCTCCCTGAGCCATTACTGGACTGATATAACTAGGCATGTTAATCATCAAGGGCTGACGCTTCAGATCATTGAATCCTGCCGACTGCGATTGAAAGTTAGGTGGGTTGTCAGAGAGTGAGAAAATAGGAGAGGGTCTAGATGCCTCTGCTGGTTGCTTCGTATTTTCTTTTGTGATCTTCAGAAGTTGATTTGCTTTCACATTTTCCAGAAGCTGAAAACTCCCATCGGGCCAGGTGATTTCTATTGACATAACTTCTGTGTGATCGCCTAATCCGAAATGTAATCTTGTACTTACTGAAGACTGAAACCCCCGCACGGGTTGGATTTCTGAAAATTGCCTTGTCTTCCCATCATAGATCTCCACTTTAGCTCCTATTGCAAATCTGTTCTGATCGTCTTGATAAAGCTGGATTTGAAGGTAATTGACCGAATTGATCTTGTTCTCATAAACTCCCGCTAGGTCGTTTAGGTTGTTTATGACCAAATCCAGATCGCCGTCATTGTCTAAATCAGCATAAGCGACTCCATTGGAAAAGTTCTTTTCAGTGAATCCCCATTCCTTGGAACGATCCGAAAATTTCAGGTTTCCGTTGTTTTCAAAAATATAATTATGGATGGGCGTTGAACTCATGCTGGTGACCAGATGCAAGGTGTCTGCTTTTTCTGCCGCTATGGCCTGTTTGAAATAGTAATCACCCTTATACTTCAAAAAATCCCTGTTGGTGTAATCCCGAAAATAGCCATTGGTGACAAACAAGTCTTTTTGTCCGTCATTATTTGCGTCAAAAAACAGGGCGGACCAACTCCAATCCGTATTCGAAATACCTGCCATTTGTCCCACCTCAGAAAAGAACCCGTCTCCATGGTTCACCTGAAGCATATTTCGCATATTTTGATGGTAGAATCCCTCTTGGATCATTAGTGCGTACTGCTCATAGTTTTCGGGGCCATATAGCAACTTTTGTCTCCTATTGTCTTCAGGCAGCATGTCGAGCGTGTAGATGTCCGGCTTGCCGTCATTGTTAATATCAGCGATATCAGCGCCCATAGAGAAGTGGGAAATATGCTGAAAGTATTCTGTCAGCTGGTCGGTGAATGTGCCGTCTCCATTATTGATATACAGATAATCAGGCTCGATGTAGTCATTGGTGACCAGCAAGTCCGGCCAGCCATCTTGGTTCACATCTGAGGAAATCACAGAAAGTCCAAAGCCCAGCGCAGAACCTTTGATTCCGGCTTCTTCCGATATATCTATGAATTTTCCTCCGTCATTTCTGAAGAGTTTGTCTCCCGCTGTAGGATGTCGGATTGATTTCACCTCACTAAATTCCATTTCATGGATCGACTCGATGTGGTGATTAAGCAGATACATATCGAGATCGCCATCTCTGTCAAAATCAAAAAATAATGCTTGGGTACTATTTCCGGCATCATCCAAGCCGTATGCTTCTGCTTCATTTTGAAATTTGAAATCCCCTTTGTTGATCCAAAGTTCGTTTCGGCGGCTGTCAGCATTTCCTTTTCCTGAGTAGCTCACATAGATGTCAAGGAGTCCATCTCCATTCACATCTGCCATGGTCACTCCCGTAGTCCAAGAGACTTTTCCGGAAATGCCAGAAAATTTGGTTTTGTCTTCAAATTTGAAGTTTCCAAGGTTTTTGTAAACCTTATTAGCCACCATATTGCCGGTGAAAAAAATATCTTCCAGCCCGTCGTTGTCTAAGTCCCCGACCGCTACTCCACCACCATTATAGAAGTATTCATACCGGAGGATGTTATTGTATGCATCCTCTTTAAGTTGGTTTTTGAAAGTTACTCCGGATTTCTTATTGGAAATTCTTTCAAAAGCCGGGTTGGAAGATTGAGCTAGAAGTGTGTTTCCAACTTGAAGGATAAGAATATATCCTAAAATCAGTGTAAGTCCTGTTTTGGGTAAGTTGGGGAAACGCATGAATCTTATTTGCTACTGAGGCTTAATTCAGCCGGTTAATTACATCTTCAAAGAGCTGTTCATTCACCACGGCAACTCCCCCCAGTAGTCCTACATCTTCACCTAATTGGTAGAGGGCGATCTGTGATTTTTCACGGGATTTGGCCATGCTGTAGATATTTAAAGCCTGCTGGATTGGAGTGATTAAATATTGCTTTGCTTCGGCTACCGATCCCCCGATAATGATCAATTCGGGATTCAGTACCTGGATTAGCATGGAGATCCCTCTTCCGAGATCCAATCCTGCTTCTGAAAGTATGGTGATGGCCCGCTGATCACCTGCCAAAGCTGCATCTACTACCAGGCTTGGCAATATGTCACCTACATGATTTCTTGCCATCCGGGCTAATATACTGTCTTTATCCAGAGCAATGGCAGCTTCTGCCATTTTTACGATCGCTGTCCCGGAGGCTACAGCTTCCAGGCACCCTTTTTTTCCGCAAATACACGTCACATCCCTTGACTCGAATAATGGAGAGTGGCTGAATTCCCCGGCAAAACCGGACGCTCCCTGGTATAGTTTGCCATCAATGATGATTCCCAGCCCTATGCCCCAGCCAATAAATAACCCCAGCACATTCTTGTGGTTATGATCTGTGGCAAATTTATACTCCGCCAAAGTCATTGCCCTTGCATCATTCTCCAGAAATATTTTTTTGGAGAATCTTTTCTCCAGATTTTCAAGTAGCGTATCGTTTCCAAATCTCAGATAAGTATAATTCACACCGCCCACAGAATCAGTAAGACCAGGCATAGAGAAACCAATGGCGATGACCTTGTGGGCAGGAATGCCAGAATTTTCCAGGTAAGATTCTATCAGTGTACAGATGGAGTCAAATGTTTCCTTTTCATTGTCAAGGCTGATTCTATGACTCTCTTTAGAGGTGACTATTTCGTGATTGCATGAGTAGAGCGCCAGATTCATGTTGTATTTGGAAAGATCAACCGATAGCACGTAGAATGCATCTGGAGCTAATCTATATAAGTCAGGTTTCCTGCCACCTTGAGACTCAGCCCGGCCATGCTTGATCACTTCTCCACTTGTCATCAAATCCCCGAGTAGGGCATTGACTGTAGGTAGTGAGATACCTACCTCTGTGCAAATTTCGCTTGCGGTATTCGCCCGTTTGGCATAGAGGTTTTTTATTATCTTAAGTTTGTTAAGGTAGCTTTTGATTTCTACCACTCCATCCATTTTTTGGATTACCTCTTGAGGATTAATTAGGTTCATAGGTCAATGTTATGCCTGAATTACGGCAATTTTCTTTTTTCAAAAAAGCACTTTCTTAAAAAAATAAGTTAACGGCCATGTGAATTTTGTAAAAACATAGGCTATGCAGATGCAAAGATAGACTAAATCAGAAAAGATTTTAAATGTGAGTCGCGGGAGTTATAATTTTATTTCCGATCGAAATCGGTATTTTTGGGAAAATATATTTCGAATTTTAACTATGGATTTGATAGATAACACTGCAAGATTAAGTAAAGAAGAAGTATTTCAAAAAGTTGAGGAATTTCTGAATGAAAAAGGGTTTAGGATCTCTAAAATCGATAAAACCAGACCCTGGGGAGGTTTTTTTGTGTTGGATGAAGGTCAGATCCTTAAATTCAGAGCGATGTTCTTTGATGATGTGGAATTATCCGAGAAACAGCTGGAGCAGAAGTTGAGTCCCAAATTTCTATTGGTGGCCCCAGGCGCCCGACTGTCTTGGCAATATCACTTTAGAAGAGCTGAGCTGTGGAAGCTGATCAATGGTAAATCCGGAATAGTGCGTAGTGAATCTGATGAATTGGGGGCTTTAGAAGGTATGGAACTCAATAAAACAATTTCTTTAAAGCAGGGAGAGCGGCATAGATTGGTGGGGCTGGATACCTGGGGAATAGTAGCTGAGATATGGATGCACGTGGATCCTGAAAACCCTTCTAATGAAGAAGATATTGTGAGGCTGGAGGATGATTATTCCCGTAAATAAGATTGCTGTTACGTCAGAAATAAACATAAAGCCCGGCTCTGTGCCGGGCTTTATGTTTATAGATCCGTCGATTAATACATATTCATTATGGCCCCTTTGTTATGCATTGGACAATCTACTACACCTTCAAACCTCCTCAAAACACTTCGCTATGCTTCACTTTTCGATATCATCGTAGAGGCGCTATGATACGGTCTCCAAAGAGATTGACTTTCAGCAGTAGAAGGTGCCCTGTCAGATCGTACGGTTGTTGTATGGAGGATAGGTTAAGTATTTTACTACAATAATTCAATTTTTTTGGCGATTTCCTCGGCTTCCGCAGTGAGTTCATCAGCTTTTTTTCTATTTACCTGAGATGCTTTATGTGCTTCTGCCATTTTTCTGGCATAGGCTTCTTGTAGTTTTTCCTTTTCAGTTTTTTTCTTGAACAAGCCTAACATGGTTTATTAGTTTAGATTATCACGCTTTCCGCATTAGCTGCTCTGCTATGATTAATGTGAAATTCGGGGATGATGGAATTACCGATTCAGTGGGTTGAGAGTCTGAGAAAGTGAATTTTCCTGAATTTCATCATTTTCGTAATTGATCAGATCCTCCAGCCGACCTGATGGATTGTAATATCTCCACGTACCTTCTTTTCTGCCGTCTTTCATTAGACCTTCAGATGCTTTCCTTCCGTTCTCATGGTAAAAGAGCCATGTGCCGTCTGCTTTTCCAGACTTGTAGTTGCCTTCAGATTCCTTCTTTCCATTGACATAGTAAGTGATACGGGTGCCATTTCCATCTTGTAGGGTGCCTTTATCAAGGGTTCCAGATCCATCATACGTGTTGTATTCACTTATATTCATAAGACGTCCATTGTCCCAGGTTTCTTCCTGCGTGAGCTTTTTGTTGTCATAGAAGAGCCCCCATATGCCATTCTCAAACCCAATATTGTAGCTTCCTACAGATTTGAGTTGTCCTCCATCGTAATAATAAACCCACTGGCCATCTTCTAAACCAAGTGAATACTCACCTTCAGCGACTAAGATGCCTATTTTATTGAAATACTTCCAAAGCCCTGTCTTTAAGTCATTTCTGTATTCTCCGATAGAATAGAGTTCCCCATTTGGGAAAAAACTCTTCCATAGTCCTGTCTTCATTCCGTTGGCGTATTGACCGGCGACTGATACTTGACCTGAGCTATGGTACTCTACATAATCACCCACCGGCACACCCAGTTCGTAAGTTTTACGCTTGGCTATGGCCTTGTTGGGGAAGTACTCCTCCCAGGTCCCTACAGCAATTCCGTTTTTATATGTCTCTAACCTGGCAAGTCTTTGGTTTTCATAGAAGTATTTCCAAGTGCCGTCCTGTTTCCCATTTTGATTATAGAATTCTTCAGACTCTTTGGTTTTAGTACCTGGGAAATACCTTATCCATTCACCTATTTTTTTTCCTTTATCGTAAGTCCCGATTTCCACTACCAGATTTGGGTAGGTCAGTTTTTTAAAAGTACCATCCAATTCACCTGATTTATAGACAGCTTCTGTGACCAAAGTACCCTCCGCATCGTATTCTAGGTAAGGTCCTTCTCTCAGTCCATTGACATAGAATTCTCTGACAGCTACTTCCCCAAAATCATAATAGGACACCCATTGACCGGTTTTTTTATTGTTTTCATACTGCCCTTCTACAGATACTTGAGTCGCATCGATGTAAGCCGGCATGCCTGTCTTACCGAAATATTCCACATACTTTCCTACTAAGACAGAGTCTTGGAAAATCATTTCTCTTTTTAAAGCCCCGTTCTCATCGTAAAATTTAGATGGGCCAAAAAGTATCCCTTCTTTGTACTCTGCCACAACTTTTCTTTTGCCATCAGGGTAAAAGCTGCTCCAAGTACCATCCCGGAGGCCGTTTTTAAAAGCCCCTTCTGTGAGAAGGGTGTTGGATTTGGGGTTGTAATATTTCCATAGTCCCTCACGGGTATTGTTGGTGAGTATCCCGGTAGCCATCAGTGTGGAGTCTGCATTGTACTGGCGTACCACGGTATTTTCTTGTGCCAGGAGTGGGGAGCTAAAAAGAATACAAGCGATGAGGATATATTTCATATGATTATAATTGTTTTTCAATGGTCATATGGAATCTCGCATACATTATAATCATCCCAGTGTGTGGCGCTTGGGTCATGCTCGATTTCATTTGTTTTTTTGTTTTAAGATGGTCAGATGGAATGCCCTAAATAGTCGTTCCTCTGCGTGAGAAATTTTTCTCATGGGCATTTCATGTGTTGTAATTTGTTTTTCAGAGGTCACATGGAATCTCGCATGGTAGATGATCATCCCAGTGTGTGATCCCGTAGGTACGGGGTCATGCTCGATTTCATGTGTTTTTAATTGTTTTTCATAGGTCTTATCCATCTTCCGGAAGACAGGGAGTCTTGTACTACACTGTCTAAAGATAGGTGGGCGCATGCTGTTCTCCTAGGTACCCCTTTCTGTATGCACCAGTTCCCATAGAGTTTTGTTTCGAGTTCACTCACACAACTTTTGTGTTATTCAGAATGATGATTGGAATAGTGTACGGAAGAACTTAATTCCTGTTTAAAAATAAGCTATTTCTAGCTTTATCCCATTTTTTTCACAAGTAAGGATAAAATATTTTTTAGTTCATTTAATATACTGCGTTTTGTTGCCAAGCTATCATGGGATATTTTTAAGGTTTTATGCCATTGGCAAAAGGTAGATCTATAAATGGGATCCTCTGCGGATGAGCTTGTCGAAGCATGATTCAGCAGGATTTCAGGATAATCAAAAGGAGAGGAGGATTGATCAAAAGTCCAATTAGTTGCGATCAACTCCCGGTGCGGTTTGAGTGTATGGTTTTTACCTATTAATACAAAGAGGAAAAGCCCATGTCCAAACCAATTTAGCAATCTGATATTGAGCCCCTCGTCCATGTCAAAATCCCTGATAAGATCCAATACCTGATAAGGATAGCCAAGTAGATCGTTTCCTTTGGAAAGCTTAACTCCCCGGCTACTTGAGTGAAGTTTAGTCAATTCTTCCGTATCTACAGCATTGGCAACTTCACCAAGTAATTCCCAAAATTTTGCTTTAAGTTTATTTTGTCTTGGAATTATTTCTTGGTCTAGCCAAAGTTGAAGATCCAAGTTTTGCGGATTTTCTGTCATTTACCATTGGAGTAAAGCGGAAGCCCATGTGAAGCCTGATCCAAAAGCTGCCAGACATACCACATCCCCTTCTTTAATTCTGCCCTGTTCCCATGCCTCACTTAACGCAATGGGAATGGTGGCAGCTGTAGTATTTCCTTTGCTCATAATATTATTAAAGACTTTTTCCTCGGGAAGGCCTAGTTGCTTTTGAATATATTGACTTATTCTCAGGTTGGCTTGGTGCGGAACAAGCAAGTCTATGGCGGACTGATCCAGTTTATTAGCTTCCAGCGCCTCTTGTATAGCTTCCATGAACCGTACGACTGCATGTTTGAAGACTGCATTTCCGTTCATTTTCAAGAAAAAGCTTCCTGATTCGATCAGTTCAGGAGAGATCCGGACTTCCCTGCTACTCCCCGGATCCTTGCAATACAATTCCTCAGCATGCTCGCCCTGCGCATGTAAGTGGGTGCTCAAAATCCCAGGCTGATCCGAATCCACCGAACCCAATACTGCAGCACCAGCCCCATCAGCGAAAATGACTGAACTAGATCTGCCTTCATCACTTTTGTCCAAAGCCGATGATTGTATCTCCGCACCTACTACCAGTATCTTCTGGTACATCCCGGTTTTAATAAACTGATCTGCAATGGACAGCGCGTAGATAAAACCGGAGCAGGCATTGCGAATGTCCAAGGCTCCAATTGTTCCCATTCCCAATTCCCTTTGTAGCAGAACTCCGTTTCCTGGAATGAAATAATCAGGAGTGATGGTAGCAAACACTATGAAATCTATCTCGGAAGCTTTTACCCCAGCTCTTTGCAATGCCATTTCTGAAGCTTTAGCAGACATATTAGTCACTGTATCCACTCCTGGCGTAAACCAATGCCTGGACTCAATGCCTGTTCTTTCTACTATCCACTCATTATTTGTATTCATCATCCCAGAGAGTTCATGATTTGTCACACTTCTTTCCGGTACATAATGACCAACACCTAAAATTCTAGATTTTTTCATTTCCAATCGGGTAAGGCTAATTGCCTGACAATATCGTTAGATCAATTAACTCTAGCAAAGGTGGATTGGTTTGGGGTACTACTTAACCGAAGAGGGTGTAGTTGCCATGCTGATCCATGGGAGAGGTCTTTCGTATGACTGCCGGGCTATCATTTTGCACAGAATTTACTAATGGAGAGACAGTAAAGCCTAGCATGGAATCAGCAGGATAGGGGGTAAGTAACGCTAAAAGATCATCCTCTTCGGTGTAACTGTTTAGCCATTTTTTTTCTGAATTGCGATCAAGGATCACCGGCATTCTATCGTGGATCTCAGAGACTATCTCATTTGGGGTAGTGGTGAGTATGAGAAAAGTATGTTGGATTTCCCCATTAGCGGATTCATATTCTTCCCAGATTCCTGCAAATGAAAACAGTTCCCCTTCTCGCAAAGTGAATCTATAGGGGACTGAGGTTTTTTTGCCTAGACGCTTCCATTCATAAAAACCGTCGGCAGGTATAATGCATCTTCTTTGCCGGAAGGCAGTCTTTAAGGAGATTTTTTCATGTATGGTCTCTGCTTTGGCGTTTATTAGCTTTTGGGCAACAGGTCTGTTTTTTCCAAATTCCGGGGTAGTGCCCCAATAGAAGTAAGAAAATCCTTTAGGGCTCTGAGCGGTTACTATGGGCACCAATTGGGTAGGGGCAATATTGTATCTAGGATTTATATCAGAAAGCATTTCTGCCTGAAAACGCTCTTCTAATTCTTCTTTACTTTTGCTAAGGGAATATCGTCCACACATAATTTTATATCTCAGTAATTGGCAGGAAGTTAGATAACAGCGCTTATAAATTCAACTGCCCGCTGCTCTGAATAATAAAGTTTGGAAGAATTTTCTGGTGTAAACCCAACATGTCCTCCATGTTTTGGAAATTCAAAGTGAACCATATCAAGGGATTCGGCTAGATGATAAGGGAAACATAATTCACTTAGAAATGGGTCATTTAATGCGTTTAGAATCAATGTAGGCACTTTTATTCTATCCAGAAAAAACAAGGAAGAATTTACCTCATAATATTCTTCGGCATCAGCGAACCCATGTAAAGGGCCAGTGAAAAAATCATCAAAATCAGCCAAAGTTTTAATGTTTTTAAGTGCTTCCAACGGTATTTGCCCCGGATGGGCAGCTGATTTATCAATTACTTTCTTTTTTAGACTCCGCAGAAAGCGTTTGGAGTAAAGTGTGTTTTCTATTTCAGAGATTTTTCTGGAAGAGCTTCCCAGATGTAATGGGACAGATATGGCTACACCGCTCTTGATTTTGGAATGGCTGGTATTTTCTCCCAAATATTTTAACGTCAAATTTCCACCTAGGCTAAATCCCAGCAAGTGGAGCTGTTCGTAGCTGTCGTCGGCGTGATTGACTACACTGTCCAAATCATAAGTAGCTCCCGAGTGGTAGAAAATCACCTGTTTGTTCATCTCGTAACTACAGCTCCGGAAGTTCCATGCAAGGACATCGTAGCCTTTTTTCAGGAAACTATTGACCATCCCTAGCATATAGGATCTGTTGCTGTTCCCTTCTAATCCATGGCTTAGAATGACTAATTTTTGGCTGTTTTGGCGATACCACTCCAAATCAAGGAAATCTCCGTCCGTAGTTAAAATCCTCTCTTTACTAGGATTTGGAGCATAAACATGCCTAAAAAGTGAAGGGTAAATAGTCTCTAAGTGTCCGTTAAACAGCCACTTGGGTCTTTTGTATGTGCTATTCTCTAGTAAAGGCATATCAGAGAGCTGAGGTTTATAGGCTGAAATGCCAGGGGAAATTACTAGTTTTAAATTTGAATAAAGCCATTATAAAAACTATTTTTGGACACTTTAAAAACGAAATAGCGCGGATAAACCTATGGCCGAAATAATAAGAATGCCTAAAATGAGCGACACCATGGAAGAAGGTGTGATCGCTGCATGGTTGAAAAAAGTTGGAGATTCAGTGAAGCCGGGAGATATTCTGGCTGAAGTGGAGACCGACAAAGCAACTATGGAGCTTGAATCCTACGATGAAGGTGTGCTTTTATATATTGGAGTTAAAGAAAAAGATGCGGTGCCTGTGAATGGGGTGATAGCTGTGATCGGTGAGAAAGGTGAGGATTATCAGCACCTACTTGACGGTGGCGATGCTCCGACTGAAGAGAAGAAAGAAGAGGCGCCAAAGGCTGAAGAGAAAAAAGCTGAACCTGCCAAATCTGAGGCTCCGGCAGAGAAGATTGATGTGTCAAATATCAATGCCACTGTGATCACTATGCCTAAGATGTCTGACACCATGCAAGAGGGGACGATTGCTTCATGGCTGAAGAAAGTAGGTGATGATGTGAAATCCGGAGAAATCATCGCCGAGGTGGAAACTGACAAAGCTACAATGGAACTTGAGTCCTATGACGACGGAACCTTGCTTTATATAGGAGTGGAAGCTGGTGACAGTGTACCTGTAGATGGGGTGATCGCTGTGATTGGTGAAAAAGGGGCGGATTTCGAGACACTCTTGAAAGCCCGAAAATCAGAATCTTCCGAAGCACCTGCTGAATCAAAAGCTGAGTCTGCCCCACAAGAGAAGAAAGAAGAAGCTCCAAAGACCGAAGCTAAAGCTACCGGAAGTAGTGCTCCATCGACTACCGCTGAAGGTGATCGGTTGAAAGCATCTCCTTTGGCTAAGAAAATGGCTGAGGATAAAGGTATAGATATACGTACACTGAATGGCTCTGGTGAAGGTGGAAGAGTGATTAAAAGAGACATCGAGAACTTTGTGCCGGCAGCTGCCCCTCAGGGCGGAGAAGCTGTGGGAGCTGCTGCCCCTGGTTTGGGTGTGGAAAGCTTCAAAGAGGAGAAAGTCTCCCAGATGAGAAAAGTAATAGCCAAAAGACTTGCCGAAAGCAAATTTGGGGCACCTCATTTCTACTTGACCATGGAAATCAACATGGACAAGGCAATCGAAGCCAGAAAGAGCATGAATGAAATCGCTCCAGTAAAAATTTCCTTTAACGATATGGTGATCAAGGCAGCTGCAGCGGCTTTGCGCCAGCATCCTAAAGTGAATTCCAGCTGGCTAGGTGATAAAATCAGATATAATGACCATATCCATATCGGTATGGCGGTCGCAGTGGATGAAGGATTGTTGGTTCCGGTAATCAGATTTGCCGATAGCCTTTCGCTTTCCCAGATTTCTACTCAGGCAAAAAGCTTGGGAGGAAAAGCCAAAAACAAAGAACTGCAGCCTAAGGATTGGGAAGGAAATACCTTCACTATCTCTAACTTGGGAATGTTCGGAATTGACGAATTCACCGCGATCATCAACCCACCAGATGCGTGTATCCTCGCTGTTGGCGGGATCAAAGAAACTGTCATCGTGAAGGACGGTGAGATGAAAATCGGAAACTTGATGAAGGTTACCTTGTCTTGCGATCACAGAGTCGTGGATGGATCAGTGGGATCTGCCTTCTTGATTACGTTGAAAAGTTTACTCGAAGATCCGGTCAGAATACTGGTTTAAGAAAACAATAAACTGCCAAAAAGTCCTGATTTCAGGACTTTTTGCTTTTTGTACGTTTATTGGTAAGAATCCGACACACAATAACCAATCACATGACAAAAATTAAATCAACAACAGTAGTTGCGATCAGACATAAGGGTGAAGTAGTAATAGGAGCGGACGGACAGGCAACGATGGGAAATACAGTAGCGAAAAGCAGCGTAAAGAAATTGAGAGTGTTGCAGGGTGGCAAAATCGTTACAGGTTTTGCAGGATCTACCGCAGATGCTTTTACACTTTTGGAAAAATTCGAAGAGAAGCTGGGAGCTTTTGGAAACAATATGAAACGCTCCGCAGTGGAGTTGGCAAAGGAGTGGAGAACAGACCGTATGCTTTCCAAACTGGAAGCGATGATGATCGTTGCTGACAAGGATGATATTCTGATTATCTCCGGTACTGGTGATGTGATCGAACCTGATATGGAAATAGCCACTATAGGGTCAGGAAGTATGTACGCCCAGTCAGCAGCGAGGGCAATGAAGCAATTTGCCCCTCAGATGAGTGCAGAGGAGATGGTACGTGAAAGCCTGAATATTGCAGCTGACATCTGTATTTACACCAATCACAACTTAGTTATAGAGAGAGTAACTGGCTAATTTTAAGCAAAATATTAACTAAAAACCGAAGCTAATAACTTCGGTTTTTTTTTGTGATTTTCTAAACCTGTTGTGGCTCTAGACTGTTAACTCTTATATACAAAAGAAATACTATGGGAACTACCACTGTTAAGAAAACGACCAAGAAAGATTATAGAAAACTGATTTTGGAAGGTTTTAAAAACCATGTGCTCGAACATGGTGATTTGCCTAAATCAGTTTTCAAATTTGCGAAGGATTTGAAAATGAAGGAGGAGGAGTTTTATACTTACTTCACCTCTTTCGAATCGATCAAATCCACAATTCTTGTAGACATCTTTGATGAAACGCTCTCTGAAATTGATAAGCAGGGAGTTTTTGAAGGGTATTCGGCGAGAGAAAAATTTCTAAGCTTTCTATTCACATGGATAGAAGTACTAAAAAAGAATAGATCCTATTTGCTGAGCCTCTATGAGAGCAAAGCGAAATCCTTCATCACCTTACCTAAAGAGTCTGCGGAATTCAAAGAAAAATTCAAGGCTTTTGCCAATGAAATAATTTTGGAAGGAAAGGAGACAACTGAAATAGCAGAACGACCATACATCACCGATAAATATGACGAAGCGCTCTGGGTTCAGGTAGGGTTTGTGTTCAGATACTGGCTTGACGATACTTCTCCAAGATTTGAGAAGACTGATGCAGCGATAGAGAAATCCGTGAATTTGGGCTTTGATCTGATGGGGAAAAGTGCGCTGGATTCTTTTTTGGATTTTGCGAAGTTCATGTATCAGTCTAAATAACTTATGATAGACAACTTAAATGAGCAAGAGGCAATCCCTGTCTCAAAAGTGCAACGTGCTGCCAAATTCATCTCCACAGGAGCAAAAGTAGGAGGTAATTATGTGAAGCACTACGCCAAAAAAATGGTGAACCCTTCGATGGATATGGAAGAGCTCCATCAAAATAATGCATCGGATATTTATGATTCTCTGAGTCAGCTCAAAGGCTCTGCACTGAAAGTAGCTCAGATGATGTCTATGGACAAAAATTTGATGCCCCGGGCCTATCAGGATAAGTTTACCATGGCGCAGTATTCCGCACCGCCCTTGTCCTATCCTCTGGTGGTCAAAACTTTCCAGAAATACTTTGGCAAAACTCCCGATCAGATCTTTGACACATTTACCCGCTCAGCGGTAAATGCTGCATCCATTGGGCAGGTTCATCAGGCTACTTTAGGCGATAAAATACTTGCTGTCAAAATCCAATATCCCGGTATTGCGGATTCGGTCAGTTCGGACTTGAAGCTTGTGCGTCCATTTGCGTTACGCTTGCTCAATATGAATGAAAAGGAGCTGGATCATTATATGGCTGAAGTGGAGGAGAAGTTGTTGGAAGAAACGGATTATGTGCTGGAGGTAAGGCGATCCAGAGAGATCTCCGGAGAATGTAGCCATATCCCCAATTTGAAATTCCCGACCTACTACGATGAGTTAAGCGCGGAACGGATCATCACGATGGATTGGATAGAGGGAAAGCATCTTAAAGAATGGCTATCTACCAATCCAAACCAGACGTCCAGAAATCAGATTGGTCAGGCATTGTGGGATTTTTACCATCACCAGGTGCATAATCTCAAGCAGGTTCATGCCGATCCGCATCCGGGAAATTTCATCATTCAGCAAAATGATCAATTGGGAATAATTGACTTTGGCTGTGTGAAAGTAATTCCAGAGGACTTCTACCAGGGCTATTTTGCCTTGATCAAAAAGGATTTGCTGATCAACAGCAATGAACTGGATCAGGTGTTCTTCGATCTGGAATTTATATCTGCAAAGGATACTCCGGAGGAGCAACATTATTTCAAGTCTGTATTCAAGGAAATGATTTCTTTACTGGGAAAACCTTTTCATGTGGACAAATTTGACTTTTCGGATGACGGATTCTTCGAGAGGATTTTCGAGTTGGGAGATCGGGTTTCGAACGACAAGCTATTCAAAAAGTCTAATCAGGCACGTGGTTCTAGACATGGTTTGTATGTAAACAGAACCTACTTTGGGTTGTATAACCTGCTGAACCAACTCCAAGCTGAGGTGGTGACGACTAAGCCGGAGTGGTTGGGGTGATTCTCAAAAGATGTATTCATAAGCCTCAGAAAATTTCTGAGGCTTTTGTTTTTAAATACTTTCCAAAAAGTGTAACTTTTGTGTGATGAACTCTGTTTGAAAGTGAGAATCATATCTGAAAGAACTTTAGTAAGGTTTATTTCTAAGCATCCAGATGCTAAAGCTTCGCTTGAGCGATGGGTAAAAGTCGTTAAATCGTTGAAGTTGAATAATCTGAATGAAATCAAATTATTCTTTGGCTCTGCAGATGTACTGGCTAACAACAGAGTGATATTCAATATTGGTGGAAATAAATATCGATTAATTACGGGAATTCATATTGCCAGCGAGGGAAAACAGGACATTGTATACACGATTTGGATCGGGACTCATGCTGACTATAATAAAGTTGATGCAAATAAAATTTAACTGCTATGGAAACAATTGAAAGACCTTCACTCAAAGTTATTTCGAATGAGCTGGAGTACCTGGCTTCACTTGAAGTGATAAAAGATTTAATAAGTAGTGGAGTGGAAGCAAATTCAGATGAAGAAAATTATCTGGAAGTCCTTTCCATCTTGATAGAGAAATATGAGGATGAAAAAGGATATAAAATTGATAACTCCCAAGCTGATTCAGTTGAAATTCTAAACTATTACCTTTCTGAAAATGGGTTGCAACAAAAGGATCTTGTGCCTGTATTAGGGCCTGCCAGCAGAGTTTCTGAAATAATGAATAGAAAAAGAAGTCTTAGTTTAAAGCAAATCAAAAAACTGAATCAAGCATATAATATTCCAGTGGATTTGTTAATAGATTAAAAAAGAACTTGTCTCATAACTCGTAATTATCAGGCTGAGCGAAGTCGGAATGGGATTAATTAGCACATAAAGGCTTCGACTTCCTGCCCTCCGGGAGGCGGGCGCTTAGCCTGACAAGAAAATCAACATAGGAGATGGCCCCCTTTTCATTGAACTAATTTGCTGAATAAGTGATCCGGTAGATAACCCCGGCCATATCGTCAGAAACCAATAGACTCCCATCCTTCATTTCCTGCACATCCACTGGCCGTCCCCAAGCTTGTTGTGCTTCTTCATCCAGCCATCCCGACGCAAACTCTTGCTCATTGGTGGCATTTGCCACGTTCACGTTAAGTGAGGTAAGCACATACCCTGATTTTTTGCTTCTGTTCCAAGATCCGTGCTTGGCAATAATCACTTGGTTCTTATATTCCGAAGGGAACATGTTGCCTTCATAGAATCTCATGCCCAGCGGAGCTACGTGGGCACCGAGTTTTGCAGCAGGTGCTACATATTCGCTTGCAGGTCCACCCTTATCTCCAAATTCAGGATCTTTTACCGTCCCTTCGTGCCAGTAAGGATAGCCAAAATGCTGTCCGGCTTCTGTGATATGGTTCAACTCGCAGTTAGGCACATCGTCACCCATCATGTCACGACCGTTGTCAGTAAACCACAGGTCACCAGTCTCGGCATCCCAGTCAAATCCCACCGAGTTTCTCACTCCATGCACATAGACTTCTGGGGTAGGATTAGTTGATTCTACATCCAATCTAGTGATTGAGGCAAAAATTTCCTTCTCCGGCTCACAGATATTGCAGGGCGCCCCTACAGGAACATACAGTTTTCCGTCAGGACCAAAAGCTATGAATTTCCAGCCGTGATGCGTTTCTGTAGGAAAACTGTCGTAAACGACTTCGTAAGTAGGATTATTCAGGTTGTTTTTGATGTCCTTGAATCGAAGAATTCGGCTCACTTCTGCCACATAGAGGTCACCGTCTTTGTAGGCTACCCCATTTGGCATGTTGAGCCCTTCAGCCAGAATGAATTTTGTATCAGCTTTCCCGTCACCGTCTTCATCAATTACTGCATATACTTTGTCTTCTTGGCGATTTCCCACGAATACAATTCCACCTTCTGAAATCGCCAGCTGCCTCGCATTTGGGATGGCTGCAGCCCATACTTCAATTTTAAAGTTTGCGGGAAGCTTGATTTTATCAAGTTTTACATCAGCTTTGGCATCACTGATAGCTTCCTTATTAGCACTGTCAGGAGTCTTTAAAGTCTGTGCTTCAGATTTTTGGTTTTGGTTACATCCGAATGTGAATAGCGACAATCCTATTCCCAAAGCTATTGAGGTCTTGGATAGATAGTTCATGATAGGTAGTTTCATTTATATAGAAAGATAAGAAACATATAGAATGTATGGGAAAGAAAGGGTTATGAACGGAGGAATGGTTGTTTTACCCGAAAGCCTCAGATTATTTCCCGCTGACACGACTGCGGTAGGTATGTTGGCATAGAAAAGGAACACATGCTTAACCCCTATATTTATAAAGTTGGCTTTTCTTTTACTTACCAGTACCTTTGCAACTTCGAAAACTGGGGAAATTTTCCGGTTTTTTGTCAAAAATGGGTATTGGAATATTTGAGTACACTATTCTATATTTCTTCATTTTACATTTAGTATGTAATGTACTGAATACTAATCAGTTGAAAATAAATTTATGCTTTCGATCAGCAATCTCTCTTACTTCATCGGTGGGCGTCCACTTTATGAAAACGCCAATTTGCATATCAAACCTAAAGACAAGATTGGCCTAGTGGGTCAAAACGGTACAGGTAAATCTACATTGCTGAAAATCATCAACGGCGACTATCAGCCAAGTTCCGGAGAAGTCCAGAAGGCTAAAGATTGTACGATTGGCTTTTTGAATCAGGACCTGCTTTCCTATCAGTCTGATGATAGCATTTTGAACGTGGCGTTGGCTGCTTTCAAGGAAACCTTGGCACTCCAGGATGAGATTGATGAAATCCTGAAAAAGATGGAAACTGATTATTCCGATGAGATGATCAATAGACTCGCATTTCTTCAGGAAAGATTCGAAGCAAATGAAGGCTATACCATCAAAGCAAAGGCAGAGGAAGTGCTTGAGGGAATCGGGTTCAAATCCGCAGATCTGACTAAGCCTCTGCGGACGTTCTCTGGTGGATGGAGGATGCGGGTGATGCTAGCAAAACTCTTGTTGGAAAAGCCATCCTTGCTTATGCTCGATGAGCCTACCAACCACTTGGATCTGCCTTCTATCGAATGGGTCGAGAACTACATGAAGAACTATGACGGAGCAGTGATCGTAGTTTCTCACGATCAGACTTTTTTGGATAATTGTATCAGTAGCACCGTGGAAGTAGCGAGTAATACGTTGACGCTGTATTCCGGCAATTACTCTTTCTACAAGGAAGAGAAGGTGGAGCGGATGGAGATCCAGCAGAATGCGTATGAGAATCAGCAGCAGATGATCAAGCAGACGGAGAAGTTTATCGAACGCTTCCGTGCAAAGGCGACAAAATCCAATCAGGTCCAGTCAAGGATCAAAGCGTTGGATAGATTGGATCGCGTGCATGAGGTGGTGAGCGATGAAGTTTCCGTGAATTTCAAATTCAAATTCTCCAAGCAATCCGGTCGTGATGTGATCACGCTAGATAACATCTCAAAGGCTTACGGAGATAATGTGATTCTCAAAAACACTACTGCTCGAATAGAGCGTGGTGATAAAATAGCGCTGATAGGGGCAAATGGGAAAGGGAAGTCCACCTTATTGAGGATCATCGATGGATCAGAGCCCGGTGTCACAGGCAGAACGGAAGGTTACAATGTGATCAAATCTTTCTTTGCCCAGCATCAGTTAGAAGCATTGACCTTAGATAATGAGATCCTTCAGGAGATGGGGCAAGCTGGGAGTGGCAAGACTGAAATGGAACTCCGTGGGGTTTTAGGCTGCTTTTTGTTTTCTAATGAGGAGGTGTTTAAAAAAATAAAAGTACTTTCCGGTGGTGAGAAATCACGAGTGGCCCTGGCAAAGACGCTGATCTCTGAAGCTAACTTTTTATTGCTTGATGAACCGACAAACCATCTTGATTTCCAATCGGTGAATATACTGATTCAGGCGCTTCAGCAATATGAAGGTACTTTCGTGACGGTTTCCCACGATAGGCATTTCATCAGGGGTGTGGCGAACAAAATCTGGTATATTGAAAACCATGAAATCAAAGAGTACCCTGGGACATACGCAGAATATGAAGCATGGCGTGAACGACAAGTAGCCCAACCTGCGGAACCTATAGTGTCAAAGCCCGAAAAAAAAGAACGCCCCAAATCTTTGGTAGCTAATCCGGAAGTGCAGGTAGCCAAAAAGGAAATTCGAAGACTTGAGGAGGAATTGGAACGAGTGGAGAAGGAAGTGGAAAAATTGGAGGAAAAAAAATTGGATTTAGAAAGTAAATTGGCTGATCCTGAATTGTATTCTAAGGAGGAAGAAGCTCAGAAAATCCAGGAAAACTACCATGTCCTGCAAAGTAAATTGAAAGGATCAAATGAGCAGTGGGAGGCTTTGGTGGATAAAATTTCTTCTTTACAGGAAGTCCTTCAGTAGGAAAAACTGGATTTGGTCTTCATTTTGCCTATTTTTCAGGATGAAGACCAAATCCCTACTTATTTGTTTTTTGCTGTGTATTTCCGCTACATTTCAGCTTTTTGGCCAGCAACTAGAAGATAAAGTTTACAAAGATCACATTCAGTCGGTTAGATTGTTCCCTGCAGGAATGGCATTTGATTCCTCCACAGATTCTCCTGTAATACCAATAAACTCGGGAAAGCCTTTAGTCTTGTTATTCGATGATTTGGCCTTCGATCCAGAGTTATATACTGCTAAACTGATCCACTGTGATGCCGATTGGCAAAAGTCACAATTGAAGGACAACGATTTTACGCTCACATTCAATGAATTCAATATTCAGGATTATGAGTATTCTATCAATACCCGTATTCCCTACATCCATTACAGATTTGAACTTCCCAATGTCACCAAATCAGGTAATTACATCGTAAAAGTTTATCGGCAGAGAGACGAGACTGATGTGATTCTGACCAAGCGGTTTATGGTGTACGAGGATATCTTTAAGGTAGGTGCGGCGGTAGTGCCTCCCTCACAGACGGCAGATAGAAATAACTCCCAGCAGATCAATATAGCGGTGAATTATTCGGCAGGAGAGGTCACAAATCCCGATGGACAGATCAAGGTGTATATAAGACAAAATCAGCGCTGGGATAATGCGAAGTTGGTCGCCAAACCTACTTTCATGAATGAGAGTTCTAAAACACTTCGCTACGAAGCCTTTGATGGTAGCAATACATTTGATGCCGGTAATGAGTTTCGCTTCGTGGATTTGAGATTTATAAGGGCAAATGGCGTAAACGTAGCTAATATGCGAGTGGAACCTGATGTGATCTTTGCTGACGGTAGTATAGACAAGCCCAGACCTGAGACAGCCTACTCCCAATACCTTGATCTAAACGGGCAATACATCGTAGAGACTAAGGATAGACCGGGAGGAAATCCCGAAGTGGAAAGCGAATATATGCTTATGACGTATAGACTGGCAATAGAAAAGAGCTCAAAACCTGTTTACCTAGTGGGTGCTTTGACCAATTGGGGTGATGCTCCTGAAGCAAAGCTTGAATGGGATCCTGAAATGGGCGTTTATGCCACGTCTCTTCTAGCGAAACAAGGATGGTATGATTATCAATATGCCTATAAAGAAAACGGTCAATTTGTAACCCGGTCATTTGAAGGCAGCTATTTTGAAACAGAGAATGAGTATGAGGTATTGGTTTACTTTAGGAATTTAGGTTCGCGCTATGATCAGCTAGTTGGGTACATTTATCTGCATCCTAACCGTAGAAGGCCGTGACATATAGGGATTACGGTAAAAGAATAGATCCTATCCATATGGTTTTGGGATCAAGCAAAGCAGTATTCACCTATCATTTCGGTAAGGATGATGACGTCCATCCCTTCTTTGGTTTACTAGGGGAAACCGATATTTCGACTTCCTTCAGTAAAAGTGGCCGAGCACCAAAGCGGTCCGGGTGCTAGTGTTTAGAAAAGCCTAAGATGTTTCTGCTGCTTTAGCTGCCGAAAACCAGGTAGGCATAAAAGTAAAAATCCCCTTCCGAATAAACGGAAGGGGATTTTTTTTTAAGATTCCTCTGACGAAGAATCGACGTCTTCATCAGCTGGTGGAGCTACGTTCTCCCGAACCCGCTCACTAGGCTTATAAGGGACAAAGCCTTCTCTTTTAAACTTATAAGTGGTTGTTCTTGGGCCTGGAGGGTGATTGGCCAAGTCCAGCATACCAAATCCTTTGTGGGTAAATGCCCCTAGTCCGCATTTGAATACGAAGTCCTGTACCTCTGGTGCTGCATACAAGGTAATCGGAAGGGTGTATCCTCTTACTTCATATTTCACATCCATGTCATAGACTGCATAGATTCTTGCAAATTTCTTTTGGGCTTCCTTCAATTTGTTTACATAAACCATGTCAGGAACTACCTGGAATTTGTAGAAAGTTTCCATTTGCTCGGCAGTGTACCATCCTGAGCGCTCCATTCTGGTAAGCGTGGATTCATAAAGCAGATCTGAAAACTCATCGCTGTCGGGGTTGATGAATCGCTTTCCTGCTTCTTCATTGAAAGCAGGAGTGATCAACACCAATGGGGAAATACAAACAAATTTGTTTGAGGTCTCCAGGACAGGTTCGACTTCGATTTCAGTGTACTCCGGAACCAATATCAGGTTTCCGAGCTCGATTTTAGGTGTGGCAAATACCTGCTCTAGCAGATAGTCCATGAAGTCTTCACTCTGGGAAGACAATACCAAGGTTACTAAGCTGGAATAGTAATGCAATCCACTTCTACTCACTTTGGTCTGACCTTTCAGGCCAGAAAAGTTGAAGTAGTTGTAATTGTAAAACTCTTCTCTTCCACCTTTCACAATTAATCCTTTAAGGAATTGCGCCAAGATGTACTGGTGGTGGAACGGTAAGTACGAACCTTTGTTTTTTAGGGAAAATATTAGTCTAACTCTCACGGTGAATTAAAAATAAAATGAGACAATCAATAAGATAAAACTGTAACGTTTGGGTGAATAAGCAATTACAAAATTATCATTTTTTTTTAGAAATTGTTACACATTGAACCTAAAATGCATAATATCACCATCCTGAACCACATATTCTTTTCCTTCGATGGCAATTTTTCCATTTTCTCTACAGGCGGATTCTGTTTTAAACTTCTGATATTCAGCAAGTTTGATAACTTCAGCCTTGATGAAACCCCTTTCGAAATCTGTGTGGATCACTCCTGCAGCAGCTGGCGCTTTCCATCCTTTTTTGATGGTCCAAGCTCTCACTTCCTGAACTCCTGCGGTGAAATAGGTTATCAGGTCTAGTAATGAATACGCTCCTGAGATCAATTTGTTTAAGCCACTTTCTTCCAGGCCATATTCTCCCAGAAACATCTCCTTTTCTTCAGGATCATCAAATTCAGCTATTTGAGCTTCAATCGCCGCACAAAGGACGATCACTTCGGCATTTTCGTCTTTTACTTCTTCACGAAGTTTATCTACATATTGGTTGCCTGTTTTCAGATTTTCCTCATCCACATTAGCTACGTAGATTACAGGCTTGATAGTCAATAAATGAAGATCACGTACTGCTTCCAGATCTTCTTTATCCACATCTACTGACCGGGCATTTTTGCCGTCTATAAGTGCCTGTTTGAAAAGCAAAAGAGTCTCTAGTTCTTTTTTGGCTTTGGAATCTCCGGATTTGGCTATTTTTTCAGATTTCTGGATCTTCTTTTCCACAGATTCCAAATCTTTTAGCTGAAGCTCAGTATCAATGACTTCTTTATCGAAGATGGGATCTACACCACCTGCTACGTGGACGATGTTTTCATCATCGAAGCACCTGATCACATGGATAATAGCATCTACTTCACGGATATTTGCCAAGAACTTATTTCCTAAGCCCTCACCTTTACTGGCACCTTTTACGAGGCCTGCGATATCCACGAATTCTATCACTGTAGGCAGTACCCGATGCGGATTGACTAGTTCTTCGAGGATTTTTAATCTTTTGTCCGGTACCGTAACTACGCCCACGTTCGGTTCAATGGTGCAGAACGGAAAATTAGCAGCTTCCGCTTTTGCACTGGATAGGGCGTTAAACAGAGTGGATTTCCCTACGTTTGGGAGTCCTACAATGCCACATTGTAATGCCATTAATTCGTTATTTTATTTTTAAATATTCTGTAAGATTTATACCCCTTATAGAATTCCATGATGAATACTCTAAAGATGGTGTAAACGGGTATCGCTAAGATCATTCCAACTACTCCGGCGATTTTTGCCCCGGCAAAGATAACAACAAATATTTCAAGGGGATGCGCTTTCACAGATTTTGAAAAAATCATAGGCTGTAGGAGCAGGTTGTCGGTAACCTGAACCACTGCGAATACCGAAAGAATCTTAATGATTAGATAGTTAAGTTCCGAATTGCTGTCAAATGTTCCTGATGAAACTCCAACGATGATACCGAATGTAGCGCCTAGCAACGGCCCCGCATAGGGAATCAGATTAGCGACTGCTGCAAACAGAGCTATAGTCAAGGCATATTCCACACTCATAATAGTAAGTCCGAAACTTGCCAGGGAGAAAACGGCCAGCATTTGCAGCAGTAACCCAGACAGGTAGTTGGACAATAGCTTTTCTACTTTAGTGAAAGTTGCTACAGAGAGTTCAAAATAAGGGTTTGGGATCAGGTTTAGCAGATTTCTTCGCAGCAAACCGTTTTCCAAAAGAAGGAAAAAGCTGATAAAAGCAATGGCCATGATGCCGATAAACAAGCTACTTGTAATATTGATCACTCCCCCTATAAAGGAAGTGAAGTCGAATCCTTTGATCATTTCGATCATAGTGTTTTTCATCCGGCCAAACAAAAAACCTGGCTGGGTGTCCAGTAGTTCGTGACGAATTAGAAACCCTTCCACACGGGTGATAGGAACTTGTATTTGCTCGTAGATGCCATTGAGATCCAGATCACTCAAGATGATGATCTGATTGTTGATCAAGGGGAAAAACAAAAATCCGAGCAACACCATCAATAAAACTATGGCAGAATAGGAGAGCAGTACGGCAATCCATCTTGGCACATGCTGGCCTAATAAGTGAAAGTCATTTAGGTGGTTTGTAAGAGGTCTTAAAAGTGCCGCGAGTATTAAAGAAATTACGAGGTAAAGCGTGATATTGGAGAAATACCATCCAAATAGCAGAAAAACTGCTATGAAAAGGACAAAATAAATAAAAATGCGCTGCATATTCTGGAATGAAAAGAGGAGACATTTCTGCCTCCTCTAATATACTGTTTCTCTTATTTGAAACTAGAACCTTTACTAAACTAATTGCATTAATCCCATTTCAGTTCGTCGTTGTATTCTGATTCGGATTCTTCTTTTTCATATTGCTCAAAGTCCACATCCGGTAATAATTCATTTTTCACATGATCTACCGCTTCATTCAGAGCTTCTGAAAACTTGAAAAAATCCTCCTTGTAAAGGAAAATTTTGTGCTTCTCGTAAGTGAAATTTTCACCGTTTATCTTTCTCTTACTTTCGGTAATAGTCAGATAATAATCGTTTGAGCGAGTCGATTTTACATCAAAAAAATACGTTCTTTTACCTGCTTTTACTTTTTTAGAGAAAATTTCCTCTCTGTCATATCCTCTTTGATCGTCCACAATTCTTTATGTTATAAGTATAAGGTTGTATAAAATTCGACCTAAGATAAAACAATTAGATCCTAGAATTCAAATCAGAACCTTATTATTTTGCTCTTTGGCCGCTTTTTTATTCTGTTTTACTGTTAATTGGGGAGAAAATCTACAGATTAAGACTTATTCCCCATGCATCATCGCTTTTTTAGCCAGCAGTTCTTCTTCTGTCTCACGGTGATCTGGGTCATCTACACAGCAATCCACAGGGCATACCGCCGCGCATTGGGGTTCCTCGTGGAAGCCATTACATTCGGTACATTTATCGGTAACTATATAGTAGAATTCATCCGATACAGGATCCTGCTTTTCATTACCATCTACTACTGTACCGTCCTCCAAGGTAACCTCATTCAAACTAGTACCGCCACCCCAAGTCCACTCTACTCCACCTTCATAGATAGCAGTGTTTGGGCATTCTGGTTCGCATGCACCACAGTTGATGCATTCGTCGGTGATCATTATAGCCATAACTTCAATTGTTTAAAGACCAAAAGTAATAACCATAAAACTGTAAGGCAATAAAAAAGTTGTCACACTAACTAATTTAATTCGATTCTAAGGTTGCTTGTTTTCAAAAAGCCTAAATTTGTCCCGTTAATCATATACCATGAATCCATCAGAACGTATTTCAGCATTTGTCAAATTGGGTGAAGCTATTAAGACACTTAGCGCCGATGAGAAGGAGGAACTGCTCTGGAGAGCAGAAAACAATAATAGCTGGTTTTCCGAAAACTCAGTAGAATCAGCGCTAGAAGGGGTTGTGTTTATGCTTTCACCGGACAAATTGGCGACATGGTTGGATGAGTATGATTTGCAAAAGATAAAGCATCCTAAGTCTGTCGGGCTAATGCTCGCTGGGAATATCCCCGCGGTTGGGTTCCATGACCTGATGTGTGTAGTACTTGCAGGGCATCAGGCAGTGATTAAGCTGAGTTCCTCTGACGAAATCCTGATGAAATGGATTATTAAAACCCTGATTGGGATTGACTCCAGGCTCTCGGAGCGGATTCGCATAGAGGAGATGCTGAAAGGAATGGATGCCTATATTGCCACAGGGAGTGATAATTCATCCCGGTATTTCAATTATTACTTCGGTAAATACCCACATGTGATCAGACAAAACAGGACTTCGGTGGCTGTTCTAAGGGGAGAAGAGACTGCGGAGGATTACGTTCGGTTGGGCAGGGATATTTTTCAGTATTATGGTTTGGGCTGTAGAAATGTTTCCAAGATTTTCCTCAAATCTGTAAACCAACTCCAGGCTTTACTAGATGCGTTGGAAATTTATGCGCCTGTCGGAGCTCACCACAAATACCACAACAATTACGACTACAATAAATCGATCTACCTAGTGAACCTAGAGGATCACCTGGATAATGGGTTTTTATTGTTGAAGGAAAGCAAAGAGCTGGTATCTCCTATATCGGTTCTCTTTTATGAGCTCTATGAAGATGAAAAGCAATTGTCAGAAAAACTCGAAGGAATGAAAGAGAAAATCCAGTGCATAGTCGGCAATGGTGCAGGACGGGTCCCGTTTGGGACAGCTCAGAATCCTGAACCTTGGGAATATGCCGATGAAGTGGACACAATGGCCTTCTTACTTAGTTTGGACTAAGTTTAAGCCAGTTCTTTTTTGTTGACTTTAGGGAGTCTAATACAAAACAGAGTGCCTTTGCCTTCTTCGGAATTTACCTCTAGCTGACCTTTGTTTTTTTCGATGTACTCATTCACCAGAAGGAGACCCAGTCCAGTGCCTGATTCATTGTTCTGCCCCGTTGTTGTAAATGAAATCCCTTCACGTATTTTAGAGAGGTTTTCGCTAGGAATTCCTTTACCAAAATCTTCTATGGAAATCTTGATGAAGTCATGGTCATCCTGAGTACTTACCTTGATCATACTTCCCTGCGGGGAAAATTTGATGGCATTGTTAATAATGTTCCGTAGAACCAGTTCTATCATGTTTTTATCAGCCCTTACCATTGACTTAGCTTCAGGGAAGATTTCTATAGCTATTTTCTTTTCGTTTGCGATCCTTTCCAGGATTCCCTTTTGCTGGATTAGAATCTTGTGAATATCAAATTCCTGATGCTGGGTTATTTCTCCGCTTCTTAATTGGGAGCTGGACCAGGCAAGGAGGTTCTCAAGCAAAAGTGCCACCTGCTCCATGTTTCTGGATACCTCGGGAAGCATTTCTATAAATTCATCTTTGGATATCAAGCCTGTGCTGGTATGATGGATGAGTTCTTTTATGCCAAAAACAGGTCCCTTAAGATCATGGGAGATGATGCTGAAGTATTTGTCTTTCAGGTTGTTTAATTGCTGTAGTTCAGAGGTTTGGTCTTTCAGCTTTTGATTAATAGCTTGTTGTTCTGTGATGTCATCAAAAAGTAAGATCATTCCAGTAGCCACTGCCTTTTTATCCACAAGCGGAATAGCCTCTATTCGTAGGATTCTTTCTTTTTCTCCAAATACAGTATGGCATTCTATCACAGCAGCTTTTTGCTGGGCTATTAGATCCAGGATGTCTCTGTGGTTTTTGAAAATAGCTTCTGCTTTAAAAGCAACTTTGATTTTTTTCAGACTTGGCGAATAGGATGATATGAAAGCAGGATTAAAGTCAACAATTTTGTGCTCGGCATCAAGTACCAATACCCCTTTGGTAATTGCTTCCATTACTTTATTTCTGGCAATTGGCTTTAGACTGAAGAGTTGGTATTTAAGGATGGCAAATCCTAATACCAGATAAGTCAGCAAAAATGAAAATGGGGTGAGGTCTATGACTTCGTATGGTCTGAAGAGATGGGTTTGGTAGAATAGATTGAAAACCAACGGGAATAAGCCTGCGGAAAGCATGATTCTGGTTTGGGTTTTGAATAGGGGGTCTGAGTACTTGAATCTTTTCCAAATAATCAAGCTGCCTAACCCGTAGGCGAAATAGATGTAAAATAAATTCACTACATACCATGGGCCGATTTCTATTTTTGCGGTAGGAAAGGGGCCTGTACTGAGCACTTGGATCGATTCATAATAGAAGTGGTGATAATCATTGGTAATGACCAAGATATAGGTGATGGCAGGGATTAGCAGAATCAGCCCTAGCATCAGCCCGGGTTTATTTGATTTGTAGCTGGTGTATTTCAGACTGAATATCAGCCAGCATGGGGCTAGGAATGCGATGCCCAGGTATTCGAGTTTTAAAAGTGCCATCATCGCCTCCAAGGTGGAGACACTGAGTTCCAGCCCATAGAAAAACCCCCAAATGGCAGCACATAACATGGTCATTGCTATCCATCGGGTAGCATCCTCAATTTTTATTGCGATATAAAGGGACATACCCCCGACCAGTAGTCCTGATAGTAGGAGAGAGACAGAAAATGGATTGAAAACAAGTTCCATTCAGAGCAGATCTGGGGAGTGATTTTATAAAGTGCAGTTTAGGTATTATTTGGCTATGATAAGGGCTGATTTTTATCAGGGTTTTGGAGAGAGCAGCATCTCAAGTGATTATGAGGATGGTTTAAATGTGGTACAGTCCGTTTTTCTGAATTGTCTAACAGTCAGAAGAACGGATGAAAGTAAAATGGTTTTAAATAAGAAATAGCTTAGCCTATATGGGGCAACTGGTTACAAATTATTGAGCTAACTTCCTATATTTGCACTCCATAAAAATCGAAACTTTTACCAAACAAAAATCCTTATACAATGGCTTTTGATATTGAAATGATCAAAAAAGTGTATGCCAGATACCCAGAGCGTATCGCTGCGGCCCGCAAGGCTGTAGGGCGTCCACTTACTTTGACTGAAAAGATTCTTTACGCACACTTGAGCGAAGGCGCCGCTTCCCAGGCATTTAACAGGGGTGTTTCTTACGTAGATTTTCAACCGGATCGGGTTGCGATGCAAGATGCCACCGCTCAGATGGCCTTATTGCAATTTATGCAGGCTGGCAAAAGCCAGGTAGCTGTTCCATCCACAGTTCACTGTGATCACTTGATCCAGGCTGAAGTAGGTGCAGATCAGGATTTGATCAAAGCCAAAGATAAAAACAAGGAAGTTTATGACTTTTTAGCTTCAGTATCCAATAAATATGGACTTGGGTTTTGGAAGCCAGGGGCAGGTATTATCCACCAGGTAGTGTTGGAAAACTATGCTTTCCCTGGAGGTATGATGATAGGGACTGATTCCCATACGCCGAATGCCGGTGGTTTGGGAATGGTGGCTATCGGAGTAGGTGGTGCTGATGCCTGTGACGTGATGGCAGGCCTGCCTTGGGAGCTGAAGTTTCCAAAATTGATCGGGGTAAAGCTTACAGGAAAACTGTCTGGCTGGACATCTGCTAAGGATGTGATCTTGAAAGTAGCCGGGATTCTTACGGTAAAAGGTGGTACAGGTGCTATCGTTGAGTATTTCGGAGAAGGGGCCAGATCTTTATCCGCTACAGGAAAAGGAACAATCTGTAATATGGGAGCAGAGATCGGAGCTACTACTTCCATTTTCGGTTACGATGAGAAATCTGCCGCTTACTTAGCTTCTACCGAAAGATCGGATGTGGCTGAGCTGGCTAATGGAATCGCAGAGCACCTTACGGGTGATGAGGAGGTTTATGCCAATCCTGCTACCTACTTTGATGAGGTGATTGAGATTAATCTTTCCGATTTGGAACCACACGTAAATGGTCCATTCACTCCTGATCTGGCTTGGCCTATTTCTAAATTTGCTGCTGCTGTCAAAGAAAATGGTTGGCCTGCAAAACTGGAAGTAGGATTGATAGGTTCTTGTACAAACTCCTCCTATGAGGATATTTCCAGAGCAGCGTCTCTTGCAAAGCAGGCAGTAGATAAAAAACTTGTTGCTAAATCTGAATATACCATTACCCCGGGATCCGAGCAGGTTCGTTTCACTGTGGATAGAGATGGCTTCTTGGATACTTTTGGTCAAATGGGCGGTGTGGTGCTGGCAAATGCCTGTGGCCCATGTATCGGGCAGTGGGCTCGTCATGGAGCCGAAAAGCAGGAGAAGAACTCAATTATCACCTCCTTCAACAGAAACTTTGCAAAGCGTGCGGATGGTAACCCAAACACACACTCGTTTGTAGCTTCCCCTGAAATTGTAACAGCCTTGGCAATTGCAGGTGACCTGACTTTCAACCCTATGACTGATAGTCTGATAAATGAAGAAGGTAATTCAGTGAAGTTGGATGAGCCTTCAGGACTGGAATTGCCCACCAAAGGATTTGCAGTAGAAGATGCCGGATATCAGGAGCCTGCGGAAGATGGGTCAAAAGTTTCTGTTGTAGTAAGCCCAACTTCAGACCGTCTTCAATTGTTGGATTCATTTAAGCCATGGGAGGGTACTGATCTTAAAGGTCTGAAACTTCTGATCAAAGCCAAAGGAAAGTGTACCACTGACCACATATCAATGGCAGGCCCTTGGTTGAGATTCCGAGGTCATCTGGACAATATCTCTAACAATATGCTGATAGGTGCAGTCAATGCCTATACAGATGCGACTAACTCAGTTAAGAATCAATTGACCGGAGTGTATGGTGAAGTGCCTGCGACTCAGCGTGACTATAAAGCAAACGGAATAGGATCTGTAGTGGTCGGTGATGAAAACTATGGGGAAGGTTCCTCTAGGGAACATGCTGCTATGGAGCCTCGATTCCTTGGTGTCCGTGCTATTTTGGTTAAGTCTTTTGCCAGAATCCACGAGACCAACCTTAAGAAACAAGGTATGCTTGCATTGACCTTCGCCAATCCGGCTGACTATGATTTGGTTCAGGAGGACGATTCTATAGATATCGTTGGGCTGACATCATTTGCTCCAGGTAAGCAATTGCAGGTAGTGTTGAACCATGCAGATGGATCTTCTGATACCATTCAGGTGAATCATACCTACAATGAAGGTCAGATCGAATGGTTCAAAGCTGGATCAGCATTGAATCTGATCAAAGCCAAAGCATAAGAATTATATAGTATTTTTAAGCCGTAGCGGATTTTCGTTACGGCTTTTTTATTATCCCAACTTATGAAGACACCTCAGCAGTTTTCTGTCTTTCTCCTTATAATTCTGTGTATATGTTGTTTTCAACGTTCCTTTGCGCAGAATGAGTCAGATGAACGTGCCCTGATCAACGTGAAAAATGGAATTAGTATTTCAAAAGACTCCCTTTTTTTGCTGAATCTGAGGTTTAGGATGCAAAATCGTTTTGGTTTTAACACAGCTAGCGGAGAGGACTTTGAAATCGAAAGCATTGATTTTAGAATACGTAGGCTTCGGCTCAGGCTTGACGGTTATGTGCTGAGTTCCAAAATCCAATATTATATACAACTAGGTTTTTCAAAATCAGACCTGGATTTGGAAACGGGGACATACGCTCAGCCTATCCGGGACGCTATAGTTTACTATTTCCTCACACCTAATTTATACTTGGGATTTGGACAATCCAAACTGCCAGGCAACAGAGAACGTGTGGTAAGTTCTGGTAATTTGCAGTTTACGGATCGCTCGATTGCCAATGGCTTTTTCACCCTCGATCGTGATTTTGGCTTCTTTGCCTATTACACTTTACAGACTAGTGGCAGCTCTCAGTTTCAGCTAAAAGGTGCGATTAATACTGGGGAGGGTAGAAATCCATCAGTGGGTGACAGAGGGTTGAGTTATACTGCCAGGATGGAGTATCTGCCTTTTGGTTCATTTAAGAACTTCGGAGACTACTCCGAAGGGGATTTGGAGTTTGAAGTAAACCCCAAGCTTTCTTTGGGGTTTACCTATAATTTGAATGAAAATGCCCACCGTGCCAGAGGGCAATTGGGGTCTAGGCTGTATGAAGCCAGGGATATGAATGCTTTTATTGCAGATGCGATGTTCAAATATGCCGGTTGGGGTGCTATGACAGAGTTTTTTCAACGCTGGGCTCATGATCCCATTACCCAAAGCATAGACGGCGATGTGAAAGCAGTTTTTGTCGGATTAGGCACCAATACCCAACTCAGTAAGATGATTTCTAGAAAGTCTGAATTAGCGATGAGGTATTCTGCGGTTCGTCCCGATAAAGAAATCAACCAATATGAAGAAAGATTGGAGGAAGCAGCTCTCGGTTATACTAGGTACCTGAACGGTCACCGCATTAAACTACAGGGCAATCTTGGGTATGTTTGGCGGAATGGTACAATGAAGACTGCAGATATTCACAACTATTGGTTCGCAACTTTTCAGGTAGAATTTGGTATTTGATAGGTATCTTATATTTTTTTATAGTGCATATTATTTGGCATGAAATACAAAATACTGTATTTTTGAAGCTGAGGTTGTGGACTCGGATCCGTTGATTCTTGAAGAATTATCTGCCATTCCATGCAAGCAGCTTATCCATGCAAGAAAAAGGCATCAACAGCACATTTAAAAAACTGATCTACGAGTCAGCAGAAATGGTGTTTCTTACAGATGACAGCTATCCTTATGCTATTTTTTATTCAAATCAATCCTTTGAAAACCAAATCGGGGAAAGCCTAGATGATAGAAGCCTGGTAGGCATGGGGATGGATATAAGTGATTTTATTTTCAGTGAGGAAGTGAGGTTTTCTTATGCGGGGGATGAATTTGACTTTCAAATTGAACTGCCGCAAGACAGTTCGGTAAACTATTTTTTATTCTATAAAGGTGAAAAGGTAAGAAACCAGGGGCTTCCTACTAAAAAGGAATTTGAACTGTTCTTGATGGAATCCGCAGAGGCACAGTTTGTTTTAAAGCCTGAAGGTGAGGTCTTTCTTGTCAATAAGGAAGCATTGAAGCTTTTGGGATTTAGCGGTGAAGAGGGGTTCAGCCATTTCAGGGAAATTGAAGCTTATTTCGTGGATTCCAATCAATGGGGATTTTGGATCAATGAAGCTATCGCTAATCCTGTTCCCCATAAATTTTTATCTATTCTTCGACTTTTACCGGATATTCACCTTGAACTGGAAGTGGTAGCAAAGCAGGTGAAGCTGGATTCAAATCAGTACATAATTTTTTCATTAAAAGATATTACTGAAAAAGTCACACTCGAAAAAAACCTGGTGGATAGCAGTCAATTCTTAATGAACCTGACCGAGCAGGTTCCGGGCGGACTATACCAGCTTGTTTTGGACGGTGAGGGGAAAATGAGCTTTTCATTTCTTTCTAAGGGAATAGCTCAGGTACTAGGCCTGAGTCCAGAAGAGATGGAAAATATCACGGATATATCCACGGCAATATCCAAGGTTCATCCGTTGGATCTGCCGCAGGTCATCACTTCCTCGATAGCATCAGCTAAAAAGCAGGAGCCATGGCAGTGCCAGTTTAGGGTGAAATCTGATTCTGGCAAGGATGAGTATCGGTGGATTTTAGGTGCTGCGAGTCCCCAAACACTTGATAATGGGGATATGGTTTGGTATGGATACCTGACTGACATAAGTAGGCAGAAAGAGTTTGAAGCTTCGCTGGATGAGTCCAGAAAAGCAGCGGAAAGGGCAAACCAGATTAAATCTGACTTTCTTTCGATGATCAGTCATGAACTCCGGACACCGCTGAATGCTATATCTGGATCCACTTATACCTTACTGAATGATCATCCTCAAGTCCACCAGAAATCAGAATTAGATACCATCAATTTTGCGGTAGATAATCTGATCATTATGATCAATGATTTACTTGATTTTCAGAAAATAGAAGCGGGGAAATTGACTATTGAAAAATCCCCTTTCCAGCTGAAATCGTTTGTAGGGCAATTGCTTAAAGGGCTATCATTCCATGCTAGAGACAGTAATAATCAATTAGAAGCATCGCTCTCAGATGGATTGGACATCACAGTATTAGGAGATAAGACCCGATTGTCCCAAATTTTGAATAACCTGATAACCAATGCGCTTAAGTTCACCCAAGAAGGGGAGGTGAAGGTGGCGGTAAACTTGCTTGAAAAAGTAAACGGAAGGGTGAGGGTACATTTTGAAGTTAGTGATAATGGAATAGGAATCGCACCGGAGCATCAGGAGAAAATTTTCAGGGATTTCGATCAGATAAGACCAACTTTCAGTTCGAAGTATGGTGGAACGGGGCTAGGGCTGTCAATTACCAGAAAGTTATTGAACCTTATGGGAGGCAATATTGGACTGGAATCGACTTTAAACGTCGGCAGCCGGTTCTTTTTTGATCTGGAATTTGAAGTGGCTGAAAATCAGGAGGGAAGTTCCGGTAATGATGCGGAATATTCCGGTACTGTTTTACCACTCAATTTGCTTATGGCTGAGGACAACGATGTGAATGCACTGGTTTTGGGAAAAATCATATCGAAATGGGGTTTCACCTTCGAACGTGCCAAGAATGGGGTAGAGGCAGTAACTGCGGCTAAACAATCCTCCTTTGATTGCATATTGATGGATATACAGATGCCGGAAATGAATGGGTTTGAGGCTACGCTTGCCATCAAACAGGTTTCTGATGTTCCGGTGATAGCACTTACAGCTGAGGCCAGACTAGAAGTAAAGGAACGCATTGAGGATTGTGGTTTTGACGGATTTGTTTCCAAACCGATAGATGCAAATGAATTAAGGAAAATGATTCTCGAAGTTATACTTGAGAGAAATCAGAGTGCCTGAGCTTTTTTTAGATATTCTGACACCAACTCCATATCAGGATACTTTTGGTTTAATTCTGCCAAGTATTGTAAGGCTGAGATTTTGTCTCCTAGCATCACATAGTATATTCCTTTGTTTCTTAACGCATAAGGGTTGTTGGGATCCATTTTGATACTTTGGTTGATGAGCTCAAGTCCTGTTTCTTTTTGGTCTGAATAGAGTAGATACAATCCCTTGTTGTTATAAAAATACGCTTGGCTTTTGTCTAGTGATATGGCTTTCTCAACCGCGATAATGGCTTCCGGGTATTTTTTTTCCTCAAAATAGATCATTGACCTGAGATTGTGCAGGTTGGGTTCCATAGGATTAACGGCCATAGCATTGTCAAGAACCTCTTTTGATCCTTCGTAGTCCTTGATGTAATAGAGAACTGTAGCTTGGTTAACAAGAAGGTCCGAGTTTTCCGGATTTATACTGGAAGCTTTTTCGAAAGCCTTCAAGGCTTCCGGGAAATTCTTCAGTTTTTCTTCAACCAATCCGGTCAGGAAATGGCTTTTCCAGTTTTGCTCATCCAGTTGTATTAGTTTGGAAGCATCTTCCCTGGCCTTGTAGAATTCACCATTGTCCAGATAATTTAACCCCCGCCGAAAAAATGCTTCATAATAATCAGGTTTGTATCTGATAGCTAGGGTGAGGTCAAGGATGCTTTCACTAAGTTGATTGAGCTGATTGTGTGCAAGTGCCTTATTAAAATATGCTTCCGAATAGGCGGAGTCGATTTTTAGGGCTTCACTATAGAACCCCATCGCACCTTTAGGGTCATTTTCCTCCATTTTTTCATTGCCTTTCAGGAGAAACCTACCTTTCTTGCTGCCCTCCGAATCACAGGAGAATGAAAAACCGGCGATGAGTAATGCTAAAAATAAATTAGTCGTTTTCTTTTTCATGTTGTTCTTCAGACTCTTCTTGTATGGATTCTTTTTTACCTTCTTCCTTTTCCTCCCCGAGCAATAGGGCAAATGGATACGTAGAATCACTCAAGTCAAATATTTCCCTCAGTATTGCCATCATAGGGATGATCAGGATCATCCCGGCCACTCCCCAGATGGTACCGCCGATGATTAGGCCTAGAAAAGTGATAAAGGCATTTAGGTTTACATTTCCTCCGACAATTTTCGGGGTGAGGAAATTCCCCTCAATCATTTGAATCACTTGATAGCTGACAAGTACCCCCACCGGATAGAATAAACTATCCTTGGTGAGGAAAGAATAAACCATCGGCAACATGGCTCCAAAGAATGGGCCTACGTAAGGGATGATGTTCAGCATCGCTCCCAATGTACCGAAAAACACAGCGTGTTTTATCCCCAGCAAAGAGAAAGCCGTGATGTTGAGTATTGCTAAGATCCCCATCACTTTTACCACCCCTACGATATAGTTGAGTATGACTTTGCGCAAGCTGACTATTCTTGTTTTTACTAGCTCTGGATCCTTGTCTTTATAAATCTGGATCAACACATTGGTCAGGTGATTTCGATATAACAGAAAGAAAAACATGAAAACCGGGATTAGCACCAAACCAGTCAGAGACCCTACTGTCTTTAATGCAAAATCACCTATACTTGAACTGTTTTCTGTCAGCAGATTCTTTAAATAATCTGTATTTGCTTTTTCAGCTATCGCCGCATCATAAGAGAAAGTGTCCATGACCCAGGTGTCAATATCTACTGCATAGGCCACCAGTTTTCCTGAGACATCATCAAAATCCTTGGTGAAATTTGCCACATTCCCAATGATAAACGTCAAAAGTCCCCCAACCAGCGCAATCATCAAGAGTAATGAGATGATGCAGGAGAGGATTCTGGGGGTTTTTTTCGATTCAAGCCAGATTGACAGCGGGGTAAATAGAATAGCAAAGAAGCCACCCATAAATAACGGGACAAGGAGACTCTTCCCGATAATGAGAAAAAACACCAGCACGATAATGAATACCATTACCGACAGAGCTTTTAAGTAGGTAGGAAGTTGCAAAGCTGACGTTTTCATCAGGATAAGGGCTTATTTTGGTGAACGACTCATAGTATAGTCGAGTAAAGAAAGCAATTTATTCTGAAATCAATCCTGCTCTTTTCAATAAGGCATCTTGTTTTGGAGCTCTGCCCCGGAATCTCTTATAAAGAATCTCTGGATGCTCACTACCACCTGCGGACAATACATTCTTCATGAAAGATGCAGCTGTGGCTTGGTCAAAAACCCCATTCTCCTGAAATAATTCGAAAGCATCTGCGTCCAGTACTTCTGCCCATTTGTAGCTATAATAGCCGGAAGAATAACCGCCTTGGAAGATATGCGAAAAAGAAGTGCTCATCAGGGTTCCAGGTACTTTTGGGAGTAGATCGGTAGGCTTCATCACTGATTCTTCAAAATCAGACACACTGGTAATATCAGCTGGATTCTTGCTATGATATGCCATGTCTAATAATCCAAAGCTGATTTGCCTCACTGTCTGGTAGCCTTGCTGAAAATTAGATGCTCTCTTGATTTTTTCTATCAGCTCTTCAGAGATTTTCTCTCCTGTTTCATAGTGCTTCGCAAAGAGATCAAGGCATTCTTTTTCGTAGCACCAGTTTTCGAAAATCTGAGAAGGCAATTCCACAAAGTCCCAAAATACGCTTGTACCCGATAGTGATTCATACCTGCTTTTTGCCATCATGCCATGGAGAGCATGGCCAAATTCATGGAAGAGTGTAGTCACTTCATTGAAGGTCAACAGACTTGGCTTTGATTTGGTAGGCTTGGTAAAATTGCACACAATAGAGACATGGGGACGTATGTCCATGTTATCTTTCATATGCTGACCTCTGTAACTGGTCATCCAGGCGCCGTTTCTTTTGCCTGGACGTGGGAAAAAGTCTGCATAAAATACAGAAAGATGGTCTCCTGCCTTGTCTTTTACATCATAAGCGGTCACATCTTTATGATATACTGGGATATCTGTCCTGGGCGCAAATGTAATCCCATAGAGTTTTTCGGCAGTTTGAAACACCCCATCTACTACTTTTTCTAGTTGGAAATAAGGTCTAAGCAACTCATCATCAAGCGCATATTTTTCCTTCTTCAGTAACTCAGAATAATAGGCAAAATCCCATTTCTTCAAACTATCTATCCCATCCAACTCTTTTGCAAAGGCTTCCAGCTCTTTTAGTTCGGCAATTCCTTTCGGCTTCGCCTTCTCCAGCAAAGAATTCAAAAAGGACATTACTTGATCCGGGTTTTTGGCCATACGCTCTTCTAATACGAAATCTGCGTGGCTCTTATAGCCCAATAGCACTGCCCGATCATGGCGGAGTTTTAGGATATCTTTGATGTTTTGCTGGTTATCCAGCTCGTCGCCTTTCGCACATTTTGTGCCGTTAGCCAAGAATAAAATCTTCCTTAGCTCCCGGTTTTTGGCATAGGTCATCGCGGGAATGTAGCTGGGGTAATCCAGGGTAAATGCCCATTTTCCGGCTTCTCCTTTTTCTTCGGCGATTTGTGCAGCTGCCTCTTTGATCCCTTCGGGAAGCCCTTCCAAGTCAGATTCCTGATCTACAAAATGCACAAATTTGTTGGTCTCAGCCAGTACATTTTCTCCAAACTTCAAAGAGGTCTGGGCTAATTGCTGGTCAATTTTTCTCAGCTGTTCGGCCTTATCTGAACTGAGTTTCGCCCCGTTTCTGACGAAAGATTTATATGTTTTTTCCAGAAGGGTGACCTGTTCAGTGCTTAACTCAAGCTGGTCTTTTTGGTTGAAAATCTGGGAAACCCGCTGAAATAGAGCCTGATCCAATAAAATGTCATTTCCATGGTCTGTTAGCAAAGGTGAGATCTCCCTTGCCAGGGCTTGGATTTCATCATTGGTTTCAGCGGAGTTCAGGTTGAAAAATATACCTGCTATAATACCGAGCCGCTTACCTGATTCATCTAGCGCTTCAATGGTGTTTTCATAGGTAGGAAGAGCTGCTGCTTTTATGGCTGTAATGTCATCTTTGGCTTCAGAAATGGCAGCTTTTACGGCAGGAAGAAAATGGGATGGGGATATTTTATCAAAAGGGGCTGTATCAAAAGGCGTGGCGAAATCCGCCAATAATGGGTTGTTCATATTTCTAGAATCGTTTGGCTATTTAAGGAAGGAACCATAAAGGAAGTTCCATCTGATGAACTCCTATGGGCAATTCAAATGCTAATTTACTTATTTGAATTGGATTGCCTTAGGGGTTCTTTAGAAATGAAGCTAAAGAAAAAACGAGCTCCAGATATGTGGAGCTCGTTTAGCAGTTGCTTAGAAATCAAAGTCGCAACTCATACTATCCATACCGATAGGGGAGCCATCCGGCGCCTTCAGCTGTTCTTGGGCTACGAGTTCTTCAGGTAGATTTAGAAACGCATTGATTTTTTCACCCAAATACACCTTGTGCTGAGCAGCTGGATTCCAGCCTAAATCAGATAGGAATTTCGTATTGGCAAGATAGCGTAGCCTTCCTCTGGCAATAGCCCGGATTGTAGCAGAAACCCCTGCGTTCTTTGCCAATTCTATCAAATGTTCCACATATTTTGACTGTGTCATCAAGATGATTTCCAGATTGATGTCTTCCTTGTTGTAATTGGTGAAAAGCTGCTCCTCTATTTTTGTAAGTAAATCATTAGGGCCTGGCAACTGGTTTTGTTGTAAGTGCTGTAAATAAATCCGGTTTACCCGGGTTCCGTCAAGCAGGAAATCAAAGGTGAGATCCACAATGCTTTCCGCCGGTGCGATGGGATCGAATATCGGACTCACTCTGGAAACGAAAGTTTCCCTGTTTCGGCCATAGCCAAATGGTCTCGGAGGAATTAACCTGAGTAGGTGATCAGGCACCCTGAGTTGGCTCGGTGAAATTGCCACGAGTAGCGCATTTAGTGCCTCCGTTTGTTTAGTTGACTCTACCCAGCCATGGTTTTCCTGATTGTCCCCTTTTATTTTATACCGATAGTCCACACCTCCCAGAAGCTTGCTTGTGGCCTCTATCTGATATCGGTGCATCATGTATAATGGCACAAAGACTTCTTCGAGCAGCGCTTGGGGGTGCCCATCAGGAATGGCATTTAATCCAAAACTTTTCATTCTGTTTGCTCGCAAGTCCAGCATTCTCAGGAGCTCTGAGGAAGCTGAGGTTCCGTTGTCCCAAAGATGTGAAGTGGGATGTGCTCCGCTTGGATTTCTAGAGTCAGAATCAGTGATAAACTGGTGGCCGGCATCATAGGTTTCTTCTAGTGTTCTTTTGAGAAAGGCTTGCTCGTCTTCGTCCTCGGGCACTGTAGCATAGCCGTATTTGATGGCCCACTTATCCCAATCGCCTATCTTGTCATCATAGGCATGGCTAAAGTCCAGATTACCGTCTGGGGTCTCAGTTATCAGAGGGTAAGGGTAGTCCATTACCGAACTGCGGTTATTTGCAGAGGTAGCGTAGCTGTGAGCAAGTCCGATTGTATGGCCTATCTCATGAGCTGATAGTTGCTTTAATCTGGCAACAGCCATTTCCAACATTTGAGGATTCGCAGGAGCACCGTCTTCAAATGGCTGCAACAGCCCCTGAGCGATCAAGTAATCCTGCCGCACACGTAAAGAACCCAACGAAACATGGCCTTTCAGAATCTCACCCGTCCTCGGGTCACGAACACTTGCACCGTAAGACCAGCCTCGGGTAGATCGATGAACCCACTGGATCACATTGTAGCGCACATCCATCAGATCCATACCTTCTGGAGCCAGTTCCACGCGGAAAGCATCGATAAAGCCTGCTGCTTCGAAAGCCTGATTCCACCAATTTCCCCCTTCGATCAACGCAGAAGCTACAGGTTCTGGTGTTCCCCGGTCAAGGTAATAGACAATAGGTTCCACGGCTTCTGACATGGCTGCGGCAGGGTCTTTCTTCTCTAACCGGTGACGGGCTATGAACTTTTTCAGGATGGGTTCTGAGATTGGGGTGGTAAAGTCCATGTACGAAATGCTCCCAAAACCGGCTCTGGGATCAAATGCTCTAGGCTGATAGTTATCATCCGGAAGCTCAATAAACGAATGTCTTTGACGCACTGTGACTGCATCAGGTGATGGTGCCACAGATCTTAAATTCCCGCCAGTAGCCTGACCGGTCAAGGTGATCGTTGCTTCTACTTCAGTGTTTTGAGGAAAGTTTTTGGTCATCGGCAAATACAGGCCAGACCGGCTAGCATCTGTGCGGAAAGTACCCTGACGGCTTCTGCTTAAAGTTTCAGATACTCCATGGGCATCCTGAAGGTAAAAGTTGGTGGCGTCTACAATAAGTTTATCACCCTCAGTATGGGCTATCTCAAAGCCCCATAGGATGGATTCTGCAAAGGCGTCCCGTACGGATTGTACTTCTGCCGGATTATCGGAATATGCCCGGAAATCATAATTCTTATGAACCAAAAATAATTTATTTCCGGATTTTCTGAACTCGACGATCCTGGTGTTTCCAAGTTGGCCTCTGTCTAGTCCAATGTCATTTGAACCCACCCCAGCTGTGAGTGAATTTACATATAGAAATTCCCCTTTCAGCTTATTGATTTCGAGATAAATCTTTCCTTTATCCTCATCTAAGTAAAAGGGGATGAATCCATCCTGTTTGCTCATTTTTGATAAATCAAGGTTCTGTGCAAAAGCAAGATTAAGAGAAAACAGTAAGAAAGTGGTCAGGTATAGTATTAGCTTCATAGTGGTTTTTTAGTTTGGGTACAAAATATCAAAAAAGCAGGTGCAAAAACATACCATTGATGGAAATCTAGCGATGAAACATATATCTGATCAGCAAGGTGGTTTCGGTTTGCTTAGAGCCGTTTATCTCCTGGAGCCCAGAGCTGATTTTTTCCCGGTCGGTATAGGATGTTTTGGAGAAGCGGAAGTAGGCAGTGATCTGGGAATTGAATTGGTACTGGGATAGGAGGTAATACCGCATTCCCTGTCCTGCAAATGCTGGAATAGAAAACGTCCAGAGCACATTGTTTTCAAAGGCATAAATCCGGGTGTCGTAATCATCCGTATCAAATAATGCCAGTCTGCCTGTAATCCTGAGTTTCCCAAAACTATGTTGGGCGTCTTGGAGAATCATAAATCCTGTAGGCTTTAGATCATTGTGATCTACTCTACTGAATAGGACTCTTGAGCGGAAGAAAAAATCCTTGCTTACTTGATATTCAAGACTGATTAAACCGTTTATTTTATTGATAGGTCTTACAAGATAAGGTAATGAGGGCTCACCTGAATCGGATAGATTCCGGTCCTTTTGCTCTTCTCTGATCTGAAAAAAAGCAGTTAGGTTTCTTGAAGGTTGATAGGTGACCCGGGCTAGCCATTCGTAGCCCTTGGATGGCGCATAGACTCTGTATCTGAACCACGGAAACCTGAAGAAATCATAGTATGCATTAAGTTTCCATTTGGAAATCGGCTTGATCTGAATTCCCGCATATACCCCTTGTTCATTGGCGGGACGGGTGCTTTCAGCAAAAGCATTTGCATAGAAACTATGGAAATTTTTATCATACTTCCTCCAGAGGAGCGAAAAATCAACCTGCCTGCTAAGGCTGGACACAAATCCTAATACCTGCCCTTTTCCACCAGACTGTGAAATTGCAGATTCTCCAAATAAAAAGAAATTCTTCCAATTATAATTCAGATATAGGCTCCCCACTGTATTGCTTTGCCCTGCAAAATCATATTGATTGTAAAGCGTGGCATTTTTCACCCATGGATGATTGAATCTGGTGTAAAGTAAATTGGAGCCAGTCTGAAATTTACCAGAATTGGAGGAGTATTGCACATTTCCTCCAAGACTTAACTCCCTAAATTGGTTTTTAGTACTGAGTTCACTGCTGGTACGGTGGAGGCCACTTTGGTTAAAAGAGCTGATCGTGATATCCTCTGTACTTAGTGTGTCCAGCGCATTGCCTGCCCGTCCGTCCCGTGGGGCAAAGGATGTAATGAGGCTACTTTGCCAATTCCCGCTTTGATAGGTAAGTCCGGCACCTCGAAAAAAGCCGAATTCCAAGGCTGCTGTATAAGGCAAAATCCCAACACTACTTCGCCGTATTGTAGGGACAGTTTCTGCTCCTTTGCCCAAAGAATAACCTGCGCCGAAGACCAATCCCTGTCCAAACTGCGCCTGGAAATCTCCTAAAGCGATTGTCTTCCATTTGCCTGTATAATATTTAGTAAAGTGAAACGAAAAGAAGTTGAAACCGTATCTCGCTGTTTTGCTATCCCAGATAAATTGTTCACCCGGATCTTTGTCAAGCGTAAATCCCAGACTAAAATCCCGGGTATGCTGGATTCGGAACCTGACGTAAAATTCATTGGGATCGCCTAGATATCGACTTGAGATTCTTCCTGTGGAACTGGTGTCTGCAGGCGTAAAACCTTTCCGTGTCTCCCAAGTGCGACGATGCCGGAATAGGAGATAAGCTTGCTCTTCACTTACAATTCGATGCCATAAAGGCCTTGTTTGGGTTGATTCCCCAGCTCCTAGCGTTAAAAATGGAAGTATGTTTTCTATCGTGTTCAGATCAAAGTCCGGTACAGCCTGTAATTCGTAGAGCGATATCAATGGGCCGAATTTAGTTCTATAGGAGATCAAATTGCTGATTTGGTTGGGATCCAAAAGGTAACTGGCGGCAAGCGCTTCTGCATTAGCTTTATTGATATCCATAGGATTCAGGTATAATTGCAGGAGCACCTCGTAGATCGATTCATAGTCCAGGTCTTCATCTTGGACAGGAAATAGACGCTCTATGAAGGATTCTAAATCTATTTCTTTTTGCGGGGGCTGCTGGGCAAGGGCAACCGTATGCAATAAAAGGCACAAACTCGCTATTGGAATAAGGCATCTCATTGTTCACTGAAGGAAAATCCTAAACTTACGTGATTGGTACTGCCTAAGGCACTGTTTTGTCCATATGCATAGTCTACGGTGAAGCGTGAGGACCGCAGTCCAATTCCAAAAAACAGTCTGCTAGGTTTACTATTGATCCCAGCCCGGAGAAATACCCAATCTTTGATTCCGTATTCCAACCCGGCTTTCATGATGGGTTTGATCTGTACATCTTTTTCCACTTCTAAGTGGATCTGCACCTGGGCAATCGGGGTGTAATATATACCCATCACTACTCCTGTGGGAAGTCTTGATTCGGAGTTATTGGAGATCCTAGATCTGCTTAAATTGAAAATACTCGCCCCAATCGAAAATTCAGGACTGAGCTCAGCTATGCCACCCATGCTGAAAATGATGCCGTTGCCAGTCCCGAACCCTTCTATCTGGGTTTGAAACCAATCCAGCCTTCCACCAATACTGACTATCCCCAACTGATTGGCGAACGCTATACCTAGGGATTGCTGGTTGAATAGTTTGCCTCCGAAGCGGGAAATCCCAAAACCCAAGGTTCCTGGCTTTATCTTCCAGGCACCTACCATATCTACGGTGTTGAGTTCTTTTAGTCCATAGCGGCTATCATATCCTACTGAAATTGCCGAGGATTCCAGTTTAGCGAGCCCTCCTGGATTGTTGAAATAGCTCCATACATCCATACCGTGGACACGCAGGTTTCCCATTCCCTGACCTCTCGCGCCGTGAACTTGAGTGAGCGGGTCTATTTGTGCCAGTGCCAGTGAATGCAGGCAAAGCAGGAAGCATGAAAAAGTCAACAGCTTCATGTTGGATCGAAAAAAACCTTAACTAATTTAGTTAAAATATTGATTACCAACACAAAGTATTAGTTGTTTTTTTTCTGAAAACAAGTGGTTAATCCCAGTAAGACATTGGGATTTGGAGTGAATTGGAGGTTTTAGTTCAAGTTACAACTGCCTGTGCTTTCACGATATGCTATTGCTTCAATTTTATCTCTTGGGCAATCAGGTCAGAAAGGTGCTGAAAAATTGAAGAAAAAGTTGCCTTCCTTGCTGTTGTTCATAGAGTACTCGAAACGGAATACTGCATCATAAAAACCTACCAAATCAATCCCTGTCCCATATCCCATCAGGTATTTATTGGACAAACGTGCGTTTTCAGGGATTAGGTTTCTGTCTTTGACATATCCATGATCGAAGTTGGCACTGAGGTACAAGCGAATAGGTATGGTGCTGAACTGTTCTAGCTTGATCAAATTGGAAATGTCAATTTCCCAATCCACGAATTTCCATCTGAAACTGTTTTTGTGTACGTAAAGCTGCTGGCCTTCAACCACATTGAGCTCGTATCCTCTGATGAAATTCGGGTTATATCCCACACCCCTTACCAAGGTATAAGGCTGGCTTTGACTCAAAAACCAATTGGCTGTAAGGCCGCTGTTAAAGTGAAACTTATCAGTAATTTTGAAATATTTATTTGCGGTAAGATTCACCTCTACTTCATCTAAATCCTTCGTATAAAAAATCCCGTATTTAGTGATGGATGCCTGGAGCAACTCACCATCAGTAGCATAGGAGACATTATCTCTGCGATCATGGCGGAAAGTATAAGTAGCAAATGCATACCTCAGTCTATTCCCCTCATGCTGGAAGTAATCCGGGTTTTCAATTAACACATCATCAGCCACCCAAGTATTGCTGTACCCTAGGGTAAGGAAGTGGTAATTGTAATAGCTCCTCCTATAGGTGTAACGCAAGGCTGCAGCAAAATTTTTCCTAATAATATCTTCGTTTTCATTAGTGTAAAAAACCTGCTTATTGTATTCCGACTTAAGGGGAATGGTCTTGTTCTCTTTGAAGGTGAGCTGGATGGCCAGTCCATGCTTTTGGTTTTTGTCAATATAAGGCTTACTGTATTGGAGATCTAGTGCCCGGGTAAAACCCAATTGTCCGGCAAATTTGAGCCGTTCATTTCTCCCCCCTACATTATTATGGCTTAGCCGAAGCCCATAATTTACCCGGGAAAAATCCCTGTTTTGATTCGTCCACCATTCTGAAAAATTCCGATCAGCCAGTTCAAAAATCACTTGGGGCAAAATGTACCATCTTTCTTTTACGGTAATGAGGATTTCAGCTTCATTGTCCCCTGTAAGAAGTGGGGTGATTTCTACTGAAGTGAAAAGTTGGAGATTGTAAATCTTTTTCTGATCGGCGAGGAGTATTTGCAAAAATGTGTTCCAGTCGTAATAATAGTCGGTGATGAAGTCCAATTCCCGTAGTATTACGCTCTTTTTTGTTTTTACATTTCCTACAATGAATATATTATTGACCTTGACACTATCAGGGGTTTTTGTGTTTGCCGGTGCAAAGGAAGTGTCGTCCTGAGCATAGGCAATATTTCCCCTTGACTCCATAAAAAGAGCTGAAAACAGAAAAATGAAAAGAAGTGATTTTTTAATCTTGGTAATCAAGCGGGAATTCAGATTGATATTTGGTTACTTACGGAATCATTTAGTAGGAAGACTTAATCCATGGCCAAATCCATTCTTCGAAAGATAGCTATATTTCCAGTCTTGGTGTACCAATATACTATTTCGCCCTTATTTCCTTCAAGCTGTAGGTACACGCCTACTTGCAGCCAGTACATGAAGGAAGCAATTATGAAGCATGGGGTGTTCAGAGGTGGATGGTTGGGGGTTAAGCGGATTGCCCGTTGCCATCCCTGGGGAGGCCACGGGCATGATCCAGTACCTTAGTTCTTTAGAGGTTTTAAGCCATTCTTCAGCGCACGTGCCACAAGGATCACACCAGCAATCACCAGCGGAATACTTAGAAGCTGCCCCATATTAAAGGCCATGGAGTCCTCAAAATCCACCTGGCTTACTTTGAAGAATTCCCAGATAAATCGCATTCCAAATACAGATATCAAGAATATACCAAGGAGTATTCCTTCAGGTAAGCGTTCTTTATATTTATTCCAAAGGCCAAAAAGCACTAGGAAAATCACTAAGTAGGAGAGAGACTCATAGATTTGTGTAGGGTGTTTGGCTCTTCCAAATGTCCTGACCGTTACTAAGTAGTGATCACCTTTGTCCACAATAGCTAGATCCAGCGGACTTTCTTTTGGCTCTGCCAGATATTCTTGACTGGATTTGAACTGGGTCAAAGCGTACTTGACATCCCTCCTTAAGGTACTTTCCAATTCATCCAAAGAATAGGAGCCTTTGGAGATCTTCAAGTCAATATTTAGCGGAACGATACCATTTCCAACCAATTCATTTTGGCGGTCAGCAGGCTTGTAAGGATCGACTGACTCTATAGGAACCTTGAGCGTAGAGAGTAATTCCTCCGTGTCCCAGGCGTACACTATCCCGTAGTCAGATCCTGTGTCTTTTCCGCCAATCTCTGAGTTCATTAGGTTGCCAAAGCGGATCAATGCTCCAGTCAATGCAGTCACAATTACAATCCTGTCCACTACCCACAGGTAGCTTTGCCCAGGTGTTTTTTTGGAATAAAGCCACAAAGCGAACAGAATTGCAATAGCTGCTCCATGACTGGCGAGTCCTCCTTCCCAGACTTTCAGGATTTCTATGGGATTGCTTAAGTATTTTGCAGGTTCGTAGAAAAGCACATGACCTAGTCTGGCACCAATGATCGTAGCCACGACCATGTAGATAGTCAGCTTGTCCACCAATTCAGGGTTTTGGCCTTCCTTCTTAAAAAAATGAACCATGAACTGTTGGGAAATAACAAATCCTGCAGCGAAAAGTATACTATACCACGGTGGACGTTCCCATCCTGGAATTACAGAAGGGTTTGGATCCCACACCATATAGTTCATTATTAATTCAAGCATATTTTATGTTCTTAGAGTTGATCTAATTGTGTTAGTTCTTCCGCAAATCCCCCGGATAAAATCGGGAATCTGTACCAGGTCTTGGGGTCTACATTAAATTCATCCAAATGGAATGATGGGGCTAGTCTTTCCCTTTTCCATTGATTACGGGACCAAAGTCGGAAGAATTTTTTGATATAGCCCTTTAAAGTATCAGTAGGTAAGTCCAGTTCATCGGATAGGATGAGGTAAATATCCATGGGTGAACGGCGGTCACGGATAGCAAGTTTTTCTATTTCCACAATTACAGCGTAAGGCATCAAGTCCTTCTCGTCTGTCTGGGTTTTTTCCAATGGACGCAGCTCGGCACTAGGTTGTAGGGAGTTTACTTTTGCCAGACCGGGACGATCTAGATTTTTCTCAGCCCAGCGTAGCCAGTTTAGAATGAAATATTTGTCCACGGCAGCTATGGGAGAGATACTTCCGGAGGTGTCTCCGTCCATAGTAGCATACCCTACATCTCCTTCACTGCGGTTGGAAGTGGCCAGAAGCAAGGCATTATTGATATTGGCGAGCATCCAGATGATAGGTGATCTGGTTCTTGCCTGGATGTTTTGCAGGGTGATATCGTCTTGCTCCCAGGTCAGTTTTCTTCCAATTGCTTTTTCTATTTTGGCAGTGTAGGAGTTTACTTCCTCATCGATTTCCCAGTGATAAAATGTCGCTCCTATACTTTCTGCCAGGGATTTTGCGGAAGAGAAGGTGTCTTCAGATGAATTTTCGGTGCCCTGATAGGCAGTGGTGAGAATCTGCTTCATCAATTCTTTTTCAGGGTTTGCTGAAGTAGGGATGTTTTTAATCCCGGCTTTCTCACAAAAAGCAGCAAGTCCCAGTTCAGCTATCCCCCGCTTCACCATCTCTGCCACCAGTACTGCTACTGATGAAGAATCTGCTCCTCCAGATAGGGAAAGTACAAAACCAGTACTTCGGCTTTTTCTCATATAGTCAAAAAGTGCCAGGGCAGAGGCCTGGACAAATTCTTCATTTTTTGAATTGATAGGGGCGATACCTTGGTCTTTTGATTCCAGATAAAAGCTGGCGACCTGAACGTCCTGAAATGAAAGGAGGCGATTTCGGAAAAGCAACTGCCCTGATTTAGCCAGCATGATCTCACCGTCAAAGATCATCCTGCCAGCTTCGTTTCCCAGTAGATTGGTATAGCAATAGTAACAATCAAAAGATTTTGAGCTTTCCTCCACTAATTCTTTGCGGAGCTGTGTTTTACCCATCGCAAAATGACTTGCGCTGGGGTTGAATATCAGATCTACGTTCCGTTTGAAAAGTCTAAATCCAGGTCTCAACAAGCTTCTCCAGGCATCTTCGCAGATCTCGAATCCATACTTAATCCCTTTGTGATTAAAAGTAAGATCTCCGAATGCTACGCTCTTTCCTTGAAATTCTATTTCTGTGACTTCATCAGCCATCCAAGGTGTAAACCAGCGGAATTCGTAATGCACTCCGTCGATAGCCATAAACTGCTTGGCCACGAAACCAACCACTTCGCCGCCTTCAATGACTGCGATGGTATTATAGACTTTGTCCTGAATCCTGACAGGTAGCCCTACAGCCACCGTTACCCCACTACAATGCGGGAGCAATAGAGCAAGTTGGGAAAGGGCTTTTTGGGGATACCAATAGCTTAAAAATAAATCTTCTGACCCATATCCCGTAATAGCCAGTTCAGGTAGGCACAGAATTTCCGCTCCTTGCTTTTTGGCTTCTTCTATGGCAGCTATGATCCTATTTAGATTTCCAGCCCAGTCCAGAGGGGTTTGATTGACGGTGGCTCCCGCTATTTTTAATGAAGACATGGTAGATTTAATTGATCCTAAAATTAATCAACTAGGTGGCAATAGCCAGTGTGTCACACGCATTTTTGGAAGCTTCTTGCTCTGCTTTCTTTTTAGTACTTCCTTTTCCAAGCGCTATTTCCTTCCCTTCTACCTGTAAGGCGACTTTGAATTCCTTAAATCTTTGATTGCCGGTCACACTTATTACCAGATATTCTATCGCTTTATTTTCGCGCTGTGACCACTCTATGATTTTGCTTTTGTAGTTGGTGGTGGTAGCGATCATGCTCTCCACATCAAAGTGAAGAAGGATACGTTTGATTATGAATTTTTTGGTAAAGTGATACCCCTTGTCCAGATAAATAGCTCCAAGAAAAGCTTCCAACATATCCCCGTAGAGCGATTTATTCCCGGTGAAATGCCTTTCACCGATTTCCATATCCAGTGCTTTTCGCAGGCCTATTTTTATACCTGTGTCGTTGAGTGTCTCCCTGTTGACAAGTTTTGATCGGGTCTCTGTGAGAAAGCCCTCGTCGCGGAAAGGGTATTTTTGAAAGAGGAATTCGGCAATGACAGCTCCCAGAATTGCATCTCCGAGGAATTCGAGGCGTTCGTTGGAGAGCCGGAATCCCTGCAAAGTTTCCGCTCCCAGTCCTGAGGGGGTCAGTGCCAGCTTGTAGAGTGATAAATTAAAAGGCCTGCTCCCCGTCATCAGTCTGATGGAGGCAGCAAGCCTTTTGTCTTTTTTGCTTAAGAAGAGATTGTTAAACCCGAGCCTTTGAAATAATTTCAAAATCCAGATTAATTATATTTTTTGAAAATTACTGAACAGTTATGTCCACCAAAACCAAAGGTATTGCTCAAAGCATAGTTAATTTCTCTTTCTTGCGCCTTGTTGAAAGTCAAATTCAGCCTAGGATCAAACGCTTCATCATCTGTGAAATGATTGATGGTAGGAGGGATGATACCTTTGTTCAA
>CBFGUY010000007.1:0-50270 GCA_965651895.1 uncultured Algoriphagus sp.
GTTGCTCATCAGTTTAGTCAATGCTTCCTGTACTAAGTATTCCGACTCAGAATCCAGCGCGGAGGTAGCTTCATCCAATATCAAAATCGGAGGGTTTTTCAACACCGCCCTTGCTATGCTTAGCCGTTGTCGTTGCCCGCCGGAAAGTTTAGAACCTCTTTCTCCGATAGATGTTTGGTAGCCTTGTTCCATTTTTATGATAAATTCATGGGCATTGGCGATTTTTGCCGCTTCGATCACTTGCTCCTCAGTGGCATGATTCACGCCAAAAGCGATGTTGTTATAGACCGTGTCATTGAATAAAATTGATTCTTGGGTCACGATTCCCATCAGGCTTCGCAAATCATGCAGAGCGAAAGATTTTAAGTTTTTCCCGTCTAATACTATTTCTCCTTCTGTAGGGTCATAAAACCGGGGTACTAGGTCTGCGAGAGTGGATTTTCCTCCCCCGGAAGGCCCGACTAGGGCAATTGTTTTCCCTTTTTTCAGGGTGAAATCGATATCCTGTAAGACCAGAGTGTCTTGATAAGCAAAACTCACATTCCTAAGCTCCACAGAATCATTGAAACCGGATAAAGGCTGGGGGTTTTCTGGTGGGGAAATTTCGGTAGGAGTGTCCACTACTGTGAATATGCGTTCGGCCGAAGCGATACCCCGCTGAATGCTGCTCACTGCCCTTGAAATCTCCTTTGCAGGATTGAGCACCTGGGTGAAAATAATGATGTAGGTGATGAAGTCAGAAGCACCCAGATCTGAGTTTCCACTCAGTACCAAGCTGCCACCATAGACCAGGATTCCCGCTACTACAAATACGCCTAAAAACTGGGAAATGGGAGAGGCAAGTTCATTCTTACGGGCCATATTTACATTCACTCCGGCATAGAAGTCAGTCTCTTCGTCAAACTTTGACTTCATAAAACCCTCCGCATTGAAAGCTTTGATCACGCGCATTCCTCCAAGTGTCTCATCCAGGATATTGACGATTCTTCCCAGAGATTGCTGACTCTGAACCGCTTTTTTCTTCAATCTTCTGGTGATGCCTCCTATGATGGCCCCGGAGATCGGGATGATCAAAATCGTGAAAAGGGTCAGTTTCACAGACATAAAGAACAGCACAGAAAAATACAGAATGATCGTCGCAGGCTCCCGGAATACCACACGGAGAGACTGTACAATTGTATTTTCCACTTCCTGCACATCATTGGTCATTTTTGACATGAGGTCGCCTTTTCTTTCGTTTGAAAAGTACCCGATGTGAAGAGAGCTCACCTGTTCGAAAATATCCATTCTCATCCGCTTGATCACAGTAGCACGGACTTTTGCCAAGACCACACCTGCCAGGTAGGTGAAGAGATTGGACAAGAAAACTGAGATCACTATGATGGCACATACATAATATAGCGTGCCCATTTTTCCATATTCTTCGGCTATCTGGAGAAAATTGTAATTGAACAAATGGGTGAAATAATCCACAGAAAAACTGAAGGTAGGTTTATGGGCATAGACAGCTAAGGATTCCGGATCTACCTGCTCAAAAATCACATCGAAAAGTGGCTTGAGCAAAGTAAAATTCAACAAGCCAAAAACTATGGAAAAGAAGGCGTAAAAAATATAGGTAGGCACGAATTTCCCGTAAGGTCTGGCATAGGAAAGGATTCGTAGATAGGTCTTCATAAACTGATATTCTTGGAATAATCCCGCAAGTTACGCAAAATAGCCAGTGTACTTTACCTATCAGTAGTTGTAATCCGGACGGATGAAATTCCAGCGAAAAGCCAACTGAAGGTAATTCGTGGTCTCTGGACTATCCAGATCCTGGGCTGTTCTCTTGCGGAATGAATGGGAAGCATCAATGAAGAAATTATGCTTCAGCATGTAGCTGGCATTCAGGTTCGATTGGATTACCTTGTTTTCTATGCCTTGCCCTATTTCATTCCCGAAGAGTCCCGTAGGACTGCCTTCAAGTCTGTTTTTTAATACGTCACCTCCCCAATTTGTCTCTGCGTCTGGATCTGCTCCATAGTACTGGTACATTCCCATGAGAGTCAGGTTCAGTCTCGGGAGAGGCTGGTATCGAAGAATGCCCAGCATTTCCCGGAAGTTGGCTCCTCTTGGATGGGTGAGCGGAGTACGCCAGTTACTGTACGATTGGTAATCGACCTTTTCCTGAAAAGTATAAGGTCTTGCGGTGTTAAACTCCAACTGCAGATCCAGATTAGAGACTTCAAATACATCCATGTATTTGTAGCCTGCCTGAATTGCGTATTTGTTTCGTTTTGAGCCTTCGCCATCCTGCCCGAAAAACTCAGAAAACACGAATTCATCCAACGCAAACTGTCCATAAAACTGCATGCCTGGAAAGAAATTCCACTTCCCATCTATTCCGAGCATGACTTTGTCCGGTGTGCCCAGTGACTGCTCCACCCAGCGGTAAAATACAATTGGGTTGAAATAATTGAAGTCGGCCTTATCGGTCATTACGGATTCAAAAAAACCAAGATTAATCTTCTTGCCGATGTTGAATCCGAGTCGGTGAAAGGAAAACCATTTTTGAGGATACCTGCCATCAGTAGGTCTGCCGCGGTCATAATCCACGTCCGCAGTCATTTGTGTCCAGATATTGGTCAACTGGAACTTCCATACTCTCGTGTTGAATTTGACAAACATGTATGGGTTGGAGAAGTCTGAAAGCAAGAAAGAGCGATAGCCCTCTCCTATGAAATTGCGGTCATGGCCTACTTCTACTTCTATGTGTTTGGTGATATTATAGCTCACATGCCCGAGTGCGGAGAAGTAACTGTAGCCGTTATCATTGTATTGCTTCCAAAAGCCTTCGCCTGGCACTGCGCCATTATGAATGGCATAGTCTTTTGCCCAGCTGGGGAAAAATGCTTCTGAAGTAGTGAAATAGGTATAAAATCCGACTTTTTTATCAACAGAACCTCTCAGTACCAATCCTCTGGAAAGTCGGTTTGGGTTCTGCTCATTGCCAGGCTCTAGCCCCCCATTCAGGTAGATGACCGGACTCAGGTGAATGTCAAAATCCTCGCTGTAATAATGTGCAAAATCCCCAGGCCTGCGGTAAAGACTTTTCAAAAATGGCTTTTTAGATTCCGGGGTTTCCCGACTGACGAATTCCCAATTGTCCTGACTGAGATAAGCCAGATTGAATTCGTCGGATCTGGATTGGATCACAGGGTCATTTGCTATGCTGTCCAGAAATGCGGCCACATCATCACGCCGGTAAGGTTTTGTAGCTGTCCGGTACACCGGGTTGTTTTGCCCTCGAAGAATGTCGTAGCGATCAAGAATGTGATAATAGTCTCTATTATAAGGTATGTAGCTTCCTTGTGCTTGAGAAAAAAAAGGGGTAAGGAGCGCAGTTATGAAAAAGACCAGTTTAAAGCTGATATGTAGGGCGTAAGGTGTTTGCATCAGCTAAATCTAAAAAAGATTCCTGAGATTGAAATACTGGTTAGGAAGTTTGGAATAAGTAAGCGTAGCTATGCGATGAGGTTCGAATCTCAATAAGTAATCCTGAAGTCCGTGAAAAGGTGGGGTTTTAGAGGGGGAAGTTTCTTTAATTTGTCTTTCCGAAACCACTTTTAAAACCTTTTGATCAATTGAAATAGAAATACTTGTCAAAGATTTTGCGGATAATGTGAAAAAGGGTAACTTTGTGCCTCATTTGAAAGAGGTACTATATAACTAGCAATAATATGAAAGCTGATATCCATCCAAACTACAGAGACGTCGTTTTCTACGACACGTCAAGCGAGTTTAAATTTCTTACAAAATCAACTATCGAAACAAGCGAAACTATCACTTGGGAAGATGGAAAAGAATACCCTTTGTACAAAGTGGAAGTGAGCTCTCAGTCTCACCCGTTCTATACAGGTAAGAAAATGATGCTTGATACTGCGGGTCGTGTTGAGAAATTCAACAGAAGATACGCTAAGAAGTAATTCCTATAATCTCAGGCTAAAAAGTCTCCCGGAGCATGGATTCCGGGAGACTTTTTTATTTTTGCCTCATGGATTCAATTTTATTGTTCGATGATCCCGCCATCCGCGGTTCATTGCTTCCTTTTACTTTTACAAGACCTGTGGGGGATATCCGTGTAGGGATACTAAAAATAGCTGAGAAGTGGGAGCTGATTACAAGAAGTACTGTCTCTTACCTCACCCAGGATTACTTACAGGGCAAATTTCCTCGAAAATCGGGGAATGCTTTAGCAATAAACGGTGCATGGCTTCCAGATAGCCAAAGTCTGAGTATTATAAAAACGCTTGCTCCGAATCAGGCGCTTTACTCCGGAAAAACACTTATCGCTACTTATATAGGCGAAACAGAAAAAAATATGAGTGGGGTGAAGGGTAAAGAAGTCATTCAGATGGAGGCTACTCCTTCACTTCTGTTGAAGACCTGGAATATTTTTCAATACAATGGGACTGAAATCCGAAAGGATTTTGAGCTGGTAACCAAGGGAAGGAAATCTGCACCGATCAATGATCCGCATACGAAATTGTATTCACCCCAAAACATATTTGTGGAGGAAGGAGCGGTCATCCGGGCTGCTGTTCTGAATGCCGATGGTGGACCAATCTATATCGGTAAAAATTCGGAAATCCAAGAAGGAAGCATTATCCGTGGTCCTTTTGCCCTTTGCGAGAGCTCCACGGTGAACATGGGGGCAAAAATAAAAGGGGATACTACGATAGGTCCTCATTCCAAAGTAGGGGGGGAAGTGTCCAACTCTGTGATTTTGGGCTATAGCAACAAAGGGCATGACGGATTTCTCGGTAATTCGGTGATCGGTGAATGGTGTAATATGGGGGCGGACACCAATACCAGTAATTTAAAGAACAATTATTCTCCTGTGAAGCTATGGGATTACACCGTCGGAAATTATGCCAACACAGGTTTGCAGTTCTGCGGGTTAATGATGGGGGATCATGCCAAATGCGGCATCAATACCATGTTCAATACAGGTACTGTGGTCGGAGTAGGTACCAATGTGTTTGGTCCCGGTTTTCCACGTAAATTTATACCTTCCTTTGCCTGGGGTGGAGAAGAAGGGTTCTCAACCTTTTTATTTCCGAAGTTTCTGGAGACGGCAAAAGCCGTAGTGGCACGAAGAGGTTTGGAGTTGGGCGCAGAAGAGCAGAACATCCTGCGGGCAATTTTCGAACTATCTAGAAACTATAGAATTTGGGAAACCACACCCTAATCAAATAATCCATGCAATTCGCAGCTATACCGGGACTACCCGAAACCAAAGAGAACCTAATCAACGCCGTCAAAAACAATCATTTGGCGCATGCATTATTATTTCATGGCCCTGAAGGATCGGCTAATTTGACGATGGCTTTAGCACTGTGTACTTATTTGTACTGTGAAAACCCAGGGCCGACTGATTCATGTGGCACCTGTGCCTCCTGTCAGCGAATGAGCCGTCTGGTTTTGCCGGATCTTAATTTTGCCTTCCCCACCATCGCCACTACTAAGGAAGATGATAAGGAGGATGATGAAAAAGTGGATCTATTGACCAGCTGGAGAAGGTTTGCTACCGAACAGCCCTATGGCAATGTTCACGATTTTATCTATTTCAATAACTTCGAAAAGAAACAGCTGAATATTTCCAAGGGCGCAGCGCGCAAGATAATCCAGGCACTTTCGCTTAAGTCCTTCGAGGGAGGATATAAAATAATGATGATCTGGGCACCGGAATTTCTTCACCCCTCTGCGGCAAATGCCCTGCTGAAGATCCTGGAGGAGCCTCAGCCAAAAACACTTTTTATATTGGTGACGGGCCATGCGGATCAGTTGCTGACGACGATCCTTTCCAGAACGCAAAAAGTGACCATACGTGGGTTTTCAGATGAAGAGGTTAAAAACCATCTCCTGGAGAGGGGATTGTGTGATGAAGCCTCGGCAGATCAGATAGCCATGCTTGCAGACGGGAATTTACGCGAGGCTTATAGAATGGTGGATCAGGTGGAGGATCTACAGGTGAAGAAAATCAGAGAATGGTTTCTGTTTTGTTATAAAGCGGACTTCAAAAGTATTTTTAGTCTAGCGGATGATTTTCATAAATCTGATAAAGAGGCACAAAAATCACTTGTCTTGACAGGCTTAAATGTGCTTCGGGAGATTCTTTTGAAAAACGCGGGACTTGATGAGTTGCTACGGACACATGATGAGGATAGGACTTTTGTCAATAACATCAGCGGGAAAATCCTTAAAGAAGAGCACGTAGGCAAGCTTTACGGAGTTTTTAACATGGCACATTATCACTTGGAGAGAAATGGGAATGCCAAGTTTATCTTTACTGATCTATCCATGAATGTGACACGATTGATGGCGAAAATCAGCTGATATGGATCAAAAAATAATCGGAAGGAAAGAGAAAATCTCTCTTCCGGAATTAGGATTAAATCTGGTATGGGCCAAAGTGGATACTGGCGCCTACACTAGCAGTATACACGCGGAGAATCTGGAAGTGGTGGAGGAAGAAGGTAAGCGGGTACTCAAGTTTCAGCCCTTGCTCCCCGGTCATAAGTCCTACACAGGCCAAGTAGTGACTTTTGAGCATTTCCGGGAAAAAAAAGTGAAAAATTCCTTTGGACAAGCTGAGGTTAGGTATTTGATCGAGACTACCTTTGAACTTGCCGGAGAAAGCTATTCTGCCGAATTCACACTTTCTGATCGATCCAAAATGAGAAATGCTATTCTTCTCGGCCGTAAAATCCTCAGAAATCGTTTTCTTGTAGATGTTTGCAAAGTCAATCTGGCTAGACCATACAGAAGTAAATAGACAACTACTGCCTTACTAATCAAGTCTTTTATCAGACTTACACCTTCTAATGATTTTCTTATGAAAATTGCAATCCTTTCGAGGAACCCAAATTTATATTCTACCAAAAGACTCTTTGAAGCGATTCAGAAGGCTGGGCACGAGGCAATAATTGTAAATCACAGTATTTGCGACCTGATTATTGAGCAGGATGGGCCATCTATTATTTACAAAGGTGAAAAGCTCACAGATGTGGACGCTATCATCCCTAGAATCGGAGCCTCAGTTACTTTTTATGGCACTGCAGTAGTCCGGCAGTTTGAGCTGATGGGGGCTTTTTCGGCCGTCCATTCCCAGGCAATTGTCAGAAGTAGGGATAAGCTCAGGAGCTTACAGATCCTCTCCAGTGCCGGGCTCGGAATGCCAAAAACCGCATTTACCAACTTTTCCAAAGGAGGGGAAAAGCAAATCATCGAGCATGTGGGCGGAGCTCCTTTGATTATCAAATTGCTGGAAGGTACCCAGGGACTTGGGGTGGTTTTAGCCGAAACAAAGAAGGCCAGCCAATCTGTGATTGAAGCTTTCCATGGGCTAAAGGCGAGAATAATTGTTCAGGAATTCATCAAAGAGGCCAAAGGGGCTGATATCCGCGCTTTTATCGTCAACGGCAAAGTGGTGGGAGCCATGAAGCGTCAAGGTGCTGAAGGGGAGTTTCGATCCAATCTGCACCGTGGGGGAAAAGCAACTATCATCAAACTCAGCCGAGCAGAAAAGCAAGCTGCACTTGGTGCCGCCAAAGCACTAGGCTTAGATGTGGCCGGGGTAGATATGCTTCAGTCAGCCAGAGGCCCATTGATATTGGAAGTGAATAGCTCTCCTGGGTTGGAAGGTATAGAGAAAGCGACCGGGATAGATATCGCAGGTGCTATCGTGAAATTTATAGAAGAAGGGGTAAACAAGCGCCCTATGAAAATATCAAGTCAATGAGTCAGTTAGTGAAAATAGGAACCCGTGGAAGCAAGCTTGCGCTGTGGCAAGCCTATCATGTAGAGGAACTTCTCAATAGTGCGGGGCTTCAGACAGAGATTGTGATTATCGATACCAAAGGGGATCAGGTCCTGGATGTCTCCATAGCCAAAATCGGAAGTAAAGGGGTTTTTACCCAAGAACTGGAAGATCAGCTGATGGATGGGCGCATTGATATTGCGGTACACAGTGCAAAGGATATGCAGTCAAATCTGCCTGAAGGTTTCGAGATCATTGCATTTACCAAGCGTGAAAAAGAGAATGACGTGATTGTGTCCCATGATCAAACGATTTCTCTGAAAAACAATATTGTTCTGGGTACTTCGTCCACACGGCGTGTTTCTACTTTGAAGCATTTTTATCCTCATGTAAAAACAGTTGAGGTTCGCGGAAACCTGCAAACCCGTATCAGGAAGATGGAAGAAGGCCTTTGTGACGCATTGTTGCTTGCTTATGCAGGTGCTCACCGTATGGAATATGATCATATGATTATGGCAGAACTGGATTTGGATGAATTCACACCGGCTGTAGGACAGGGTTCTGTGGCCATAGAAGTAGCGAGCAATTTGGATTCTGGGTTGAAATCAAAAATCACCGCAGCCTGTAATCATCAGGAAACCTCCCTGAGGTTGCGCGCGGAGCGTGCCTACTTAAGAGTTTTGGAGGGAGGGTGTAGTATTCCTGTTTTTGCCTTGGCGGCACTCTCTGGAGATATGCTTACACTCAAAGGTGGGATAGTAAGTCTGGATGGGAAAGAACGAATCTCCATTCAGGTAGAAGGAAATGCAGAACAGCCTGAACAATTGGGTCAGGAGCTTGCGGATAAAGTGTTTTCCGCAGGTGGGAAAATAATACTGGAACAAATCAAAACAACCCTGAATAAATGAGAAGTTTAAGAAATTTACTTTTTATTGCCTTATGCGCCAGCTCATTTGCCTGCGCTGCAAAGAAAGATTATGTGGTCACCATAGAAACCAGTCATGGGGATATCGTGGCGTTATTGTTTGATGACACCCCAGAGCATAAGTCAAATTTCATCAAACTGGCAGAAGATGGGAGATTCGATTCCACCGAATTCCAGCGTGTGATCAAGGATTTTATGATTCAGGGCGGGGATGTATTCACCAAAGAGAATATGCCTGCTCAGGAATGGCCGACTTTACCAGCTGAAATCAGACCAAACCACTACCATAGAAAAGGGATGATTGCTGCCGCCAGACAAGGTGATGGGATCAACCCGGAGAGAAGATCCAGCGGTTCCCAATTTTATATAGTGCTTGGGAAAGTTTATGATGAGTTGGAGTTGACCACAGATATGGCCAAGCTTCAGAAGGCTTTTATGAAATATATGGAGCTGGTAAGTGAAGCTGAGCTTAAAAAAGAATACACCAGGTTATACAATGAGCAGAAATATGACAGCCTGACTTCTTTGATTCTCTCTAAAAGGGATGAATTGGAGAATTCATTGAACCTAAATCTACGGAAGGATTATACCGCTGAACAGATAGCTGCCTATACCACAGTAGGCGGTACCCCGCACTTGGACAAGGAGTACACGGTTTTTGGAGAGGTGATCCAAGGGATCGAGGTCGCTGAGGAAATCTCAAAGCTGCCTACCCAGCGAGATCGTCCGATTGATCCGGTTTTCATGAAAGTGACAGTGGATAAAAAGTCCCGTAAGAAAATTGAAAAGGAATATGACTATAACTATACCGATGTCAAATAGAAAAAAAGTTTTTATCACGGGAGCCAATGGGTTATTAGGCCAAAAGCTCGTTACTCAATTACTTGAGAAGGATGGCTTTCTGGTCGTTGCCAGTGGGAGGGGGGGATGTAGGCTTCCGGGTAATGGATTTGACTATGTGCCTCTGGATATTTCTGATGAAAAAGAAGTAGAAAAAGTGTTGTCAGAGTTGCGTCCTGATATCATTATTCACGGTGCTGCCATGACACATGTGGATGAGTGTGAACTGAATCAGGAGGCCTGCTATGACGCTAATGTAAATGCCACCTCCTATTTGGTGAATGCTGCCGAAAAGATAAATGCACATTTTATTTTTGTTTCGACTGACTTTATTTTCTCGGGAGAGGAAGGGCCTTTGGATGAAAATGCAGCACCGGCGCCGGTAAATTACTATGGGGAGACCAAGCTGGAGTGTGAGCAGTTAGTCAAGGCATGCAAGACCAAATGGACTATTGCCCGGACGGTATTGGTGTTTGGGATAGCACATGATATGAGTCGGACTAATATTGTGCTTTGGGTGAAATCATCACTGGAAGCAGGCAAGGAAATCCAAGTAGTAGATGATCAGTACAGAACGCCGACTCTTGCGGAAGACCTTGCTGCTGGTTGTATTTTGATCGCAGAGAAGGGGGCAGAAGGGGTGTTTAACATCTCCGGTCCGGATTTTTTGACTCCTTATGAGATGGCCAATATCACTGCGGACTACTTTGGGCTTAACAAAGGGTTAATCAAACGGGCTGATTCCAGTACCTTTTCCCAGCCTGCCAAAAGGCCTTTAAAAACGGGCTTTGTTATTGATAAGGCGCGGGAACAGCTTGGTTTTGAGCCGAAAACTTTCCGGACGGCAATTGGTATTTTGGCAAAACAAATTATCTTAGCCCGCGATTAAAAGCAGTTTATACACCCTTATAATTTAACTTTAAAATAATTTATGGCAGTTAGCAACAATACCGAAGCAAGAGGTCAATGGGGATCGAGTCTTGGGTTTATCATGGCCGCAGCGGGCTCCGCAGTAGGCTTGGGAAACATTTGGAGATTCCCTTATCTGGTCGGTGAATACGGAGGAGGGGCCTTCGTTTTTGTATATATAATATGTGTATTGTTGATCGCGCTGCCCTTGTTGTTTAATGAAATAGCATTAGGTAGAAAATCAGGTAAAAACCCAATTGGAGCTATCCGGCAAACAGGCGGGAATCGCTTCTGGCAGTCTGCAGGCGTACTTTGTGTATTGGTTTGCTTTTTCGTGTTCAGTTATTATTCTGTCATAGCAGGCTGGACTGTAGGTTATATTTTTGCCGAGATAATCAATATTCCGGTTGATTTTGCAGTGTTTGTAGAGACGCCTATGTATGTCATTCCATTGACATTTGTATTTATATTGATGACTATCTTGATTGTATTGGGAGGAGTCTCCGGAGGTATAGAAAAGGCATCTAAGTTTCTGATGCCTGTTTTGTTTATTATTATCATTTTTATTGCAGGACGTTCTGTCACTTTGGAAGGGGCATCTGCAGGCATAGAATATTACCTAAAACCTGATTTTGCTAAAATAGATGGCGCAGTAGTTCTTCAGGCACTAGGTCAGGCATTTTTCTCCATGTCCGTTGGCTGGGGATTGATGATTACTTTTGGGTCATACCTGCCGAAGAAGTCTAATGTAATCCAGTCTGGTGGATGGATCGCAGGTATGGATACCTCTGTTGCTCTTTTGGGCGGTTTGATGATTTTCCCGGCGTTATTTGCCTTACTTCCTGGTAAGGATCCTGCAGCAGGCCCGGCTTTGGTTTTTGATGTGCTTCCAAAAGTATTTGACGCTATGCCAGGAGGTAATATCGTAGGTGGGCTTTTCTTTATTCTGCTGATGGTAGCTGCTTTGACTTCCACTATTTCTATGCTGGAGGTGCCTGTTTCTTACCTGATTGACGACAGGAAATGGAATAGGAAGCGTGCTACCTGGACTGTGGGCATTGCGACGATGGCACTATCCGTGCCTTCTGCGCTCTCCCAGATCCCGGGAACTTTCTTTTCCAGTTTACATATCAACTTCTTTGGTAGAAGGCTTGAGGGCTTCTTTGGAATAATGGATTTTGTCTTTGGGACTTTCGCTGTAATAGTGATTTGTTTGATGCTGGCGTTATACACCGGCTGGGCGTCCAAGCTTTCGGATTATGCAGATGAGTTGGCTTCTGGTGCCCCGGGATTCAAAGGCCCTTTTCGTGCAGGATGGATGTTTTTCATTAAATATGTGTGTCCGATTGTAATCATCCTCTTGATACTGAATATGCTGGGTGTGATGGGTTTTGAGCAGGCAGCATAAGCAGATCTTAACTAGATGTTTTAGTGTAAAAGGAAGTCTTCGGGCTTCCTTTTTTAGTTTTTCTTGATGAATAAAAAACGGAGTAGTTTGCTGAGAATCTATTCAAGTCCTTGTCATTTTACCGTAGAGAGATTATAGGGTTGATGTTGTCTCACAGTCGATTTGATGTCGTTAAAGGATCGTTTTGTCTATTAAGGTTGATTTTCAGCGGGGACATTAGCTTCCAGACCAATATGCAACGCTTACCTTACTTGTACTAACCATGCCACTATTCGGTTCTTAGATTGTGCCCCTATCGTACATTTTTACACTTGGCAGGAGAATTGCTAATTTTTCTTAAATTCTTACGTTAGAGTGTTTACTGTATTGATAAAAACAAGACTAAACCATAATTCTTCATGCCATGAAAAAACTCATTCTTTCTCTTGCCCTATTTGCGCTAGCCTTCTCAGGCTACTCACAAGGGATTGCCTTCGGGCCTAAAGTAGGACTTAGCCAGACCAAGCTAGACCTGAAAAGCGATGCTTTCAAAAATGGTGAATCCAAATTTGGCTACCATGTGGGTGCATTTGCGAGAATAGGACTAGGAGGTCTGTACTTACAGCCTGAGCTGCTATTTACTCAAACTCAAGGTCAATTTTCATTTGATGACGGTGTAGGAGCTATCCAGGAATATGAGGCGGATTTTAACCGGGTGGATATCCCGGTTATGGTAGGGTTTAAGATGTTTAATTTACTCCGGGTGCAAGCTGGGCCTATTGCGAGTATCAATGTGAATTCCGAGATCAAAGATGCAATGGATACAGTACAAGACGTAGATTATAAAAGTGCTACAATTGGATATCAGGCTGGTCTTGGGGTGGATATAGGCAATCTGTACATTGATGCAAAGTATGAAAGCTCTCTGGATAAGATCTCAGGTAATGTAGGGAACTTCAGCACCGACCAACGAACTAATCAGTGGATTCTTTCGCTGGGATTTAGGTTGTTCTAAGCTGCTTATTAGGAGATATAAAAGCCCGATTGATGAGATTATCAATCGGGTTTTTTAATGAATCATTTGGCGACCAACCGGGTTTCTAGTTGTGCTGCTTCTCCAGAAGCAGAACGGAAGTGGTAGTAGGACTGAGATCAATAATTTGTGTTTATTTGGTTACCAACCGTGTTTTATAGATCACCGAATAGTCGTTTTCAGCCTCACTGAAGTTCAGCTCAAACCAGATTTCGTCTTTGGAGACGTATTTGTTCAAATTCCCTAAAATAGTAGGCTTTTCTATCGGGGAACTGATCTGATTGCCGTCGAATATTACGTAACCACCCGTGTTTAACTTTTCGGCAAAGGGCCAGATTTTATTAGGTTGACCTCCAGCTTCCTCGAGTGCTTGATTGTATTTTTCCTTAGTCAATCCTCCCCTATAATCGATCAAAAATCCTCCTTTTTCCAGAGGAATAAGGTTATTGATAGTTCCTAATATAAGGTCTTCAAAATTAAAGCCATTAGACAGTTCTTTTCCTTCTGATGACTTTTCTATGAATTCTTTGAAAGGAATATTTCGCACTGATGCAGGACTTGATAGGTCACTGACCGAGTAGGTGAAAATTTTTGGTTCATTTCTAAAACTCAGATACAAAGAATCACCGAGGATCCTGAAACTAGGATAGAAGAATAATTCTTGATAGGCAAGTTCTGAACTACTGAATTTTGAAGTTTCGGGAAATGGTATAACACCAGAAAAATCTCCAGTCTCTAGGTCTATTACTTCTAGTTGAGTGGATTTTTGTTGATAATCTATTCCGTTTCGTCCCAATTCATCATTATATCTTCCTCCATAATTGGTATATGCTTTTCCGTCTTTGACCTGTAAACTATTTCCTGATGGAATAATCAGAGATGGGAAATACTCAAACTCCGGCTTGTATTTCTTGACAAAATCTCCATTTAGTGAATATCTATAGATTCCAGAAGTACTCGGAATCAGGAATTCTTGGTTGCTTGCGAACACAGCGACTCCATAGCGATCTCTAGTATAATTTCCTGGTGCATCTCCGTGTTTTTTAAATTTATAAAGGATTTTTCCAGACTTGTCACTGACAAAAATGGTGTCCGTATTCATGTCAATCATCAAGATCGAGTTGCTGTCTGGGCTGATGTCCATCATCGATAGGATCCCCAAATAATCCACCATCAGTGAATCATAAACCTCAAATTCTAAGGATTGCTCTGAAAGTGGAGTGGAGATTTCAGCTTCCTCCTTTTCACCTGAGCAGGCTAGTATGCTAAACGCTAGTGGAAAAAGGTATAGGTGGGTTAGGTTTTTCATTTTTGTACCAACTGTAGTTTATAAAAAGTCAGGTATTCCTGCTCTTCGCCTAGGTATTCGTCATTTCGGAGAGCGTAGAAAGGTTTGGAGGGGGATTCGATGCTTAAGATAAAATCAATGCAAGATGGGATTTTAACTTCATTGGACAAACCTGACGTTGGATTGTAGACACGAATGAAATTCTTTCTGTAATCTGGGTATTTGTAGTAATTCTTGGGTTCTTTCAACTCGAATTGCTTAAAAATATCCTCGGAAATCCCACTACTATAATAGACAATCACTGTACCATCTGAGGAAAAAACACCTTCGATAGCTGCTTCATACATGGTGTTGCCGGATACATAACCCACTTTTTCCTTTTGGCCTTGTACCAGGTTGAATTCACTTGGCCCGAAGTCTATACTTTCCAACCATTTCCCTCCCTCGGCTAAGGAATAGATGTGTATTAGAGGTTCATTGGAAAGGACGAAATACAATAGATCATCACTCACTGAAAATTGTACATTCGGTGACTCAAAAAATAAATCTGAATTGAATTTTGAGGCTTCGGGCAATCTAATAAGTGAATCGGAGGTTTGGGTCACAGGATCAAATAACTCCAATAATGGATAGTCCCTATAAAAATGATCTATGTATGGGCTGATGCCGTCTCTACCTGGATACCACATCAAAAGCTTGCCGTTCCAAAAGCTCAAGTTTTTTGCATTTCTTCTTCCTCCTCTAGATTCTGATATAAATGGCATTTCTAAGTCTTCAATCAAATTCAGATCCTTATCAAAATGATGTATTTTCTGAGTATAGGTAGAAGCATATAACTCATCTTGTTCAGAAATGGCTGTACTGGAAAACCATTTCACAGCACCAGGGCCGTCTTCTGAATAGGTCTGTTGTGCCACTATCGCTCCTGTGGTATCAAATTTCACAACAGAGTTGCTGGAGATATCTTTTAGATATCCAAAGCCATTCTTGAAATTTGCATCCCAAATTCTTCCCAAATAATCCACCTGAATAGAATCCAGGATCTGCAGCTCCCATTCATTTGAAACTTGTAGAGAATTTAATTTTGAGTCGGTTTTATCCGCAGAGGAGCAAGAGCAAAAAAAGGTGGCTGCCACCAATGTTAAGAAGTAAATGATTTTCATTTTTCCACTAATTTCATTTTATAAACTCTCAAAAAATCTTCTTCCACATCCGGATCAGGAAGCTTTTGAAACCAGGCAAATCCTCCGCCACTGGCGTAAGTCCTTCCTCCTGTTTTGTCCGGAGGAGATACTGATCCTATATAGCTAAGGTCGGCTAGATTATAGAGCAGGGTTCCTTTGCGCGTGTTTTCTTCGATTTTTTGAAACATGACCCGACCCTCCTCTTCCTTTCCCGCTTGCCACACGGCTCTGGCCTCTTGTGCCTTGAGTGGATCCTGCCCAGAATAAAAATCGAGCAAAAGTAAATCACCTAGAATATGAATGTTTCTGATTGAAGCACTTCCGCCACTGACCTCGACATGGCCTTCTTGAAATTCTGCTCTGTCTTTTCCTTCAGGAGTTAAGAAGCCAGGGATATCCATTTGAATCATAGTGTCAAGTTTCGCTCCTTCGGGGCTAAGCAGGTACACATAGAGCTGGGGATCACCTCCGTGTACGATGTAAAGTTTGCCGTCTTGAGCTTCAAGTGCGGGTGAATAATCACTCTGGATATATCCCTTACCATTGAGGAAGTGGCTCCCTTTTTCAAAAGGAATGATTTCCCTCATGGGTTCTTCTATATTCACTAACTCCAGAGCGCGGTAACTATCGTAGAATTCCTGCTTTCCGGGAAAGGAATTGCGTGGTCGGATGGATTTAGGAAGGAGATAATCGTGGCCGCCAAGCTCTACAGACTCTGTGGATTTGCCTATGTAGTTCATCGAAGCAGCGCCATTCAGGGATTCTGGATGAGGGATTTTCTTTTGCATAGTTCCATCCAAATCATAAATAAAAAGCCCGTTCATGCCATATACAGCGATTTTGTCTTTCCCATAAAATCCCGGGGATTCCAGCATAAAACCATACGCATCCGGGGTGTCTTCATTTTTAGAAAAACTATACTCAATTTTTCCATTTGAATCCGTTATTAAAATTTCCGAACTGGGAGGGTCAAAAAAAATCAATCTGTTACCATCCCGATGCACATCCGTAAGCATTGGATTGCCCAGAAACTCCAGATCTAAGGAATCGACCAAAGTCCATTCGTAGCTTTTTTTCTCCTGGACTACCTGTTCCCTCTTTTCTGAACAAAAACTGAGGATGGCAATTAAACAAAAGGAGCAAGCGATTAAAAGAAGTTTTTTCATAGAAAGCATGTTAAAAGCCTTTTGCTTAATAATATAGTAGTTAAAAAAGAGAGCCACAAAAAAACTCGGCTATTTTGGCCGAGTTTTTCTGATATACTGTTTTAATTAAAAATGGCTACAAAGTGAGATCTACCGTGCTTGGCTATTATCCGCTACTCAATCTCATTCTTTATAAAGGGCCATATCGTCTCAAACACTATTTGATGCCCTTCTTCCGTAGGATGAATGCCGTCAGGTAAATTGAGATCCGGAATTCCGCCTACATTTTCCAACAAAAAGGGAATAAGAGTAACCTCTTTTTCTTCGGCTACAGCAGGGTACATTGAAGTGAATTGGGCAGCGTACTCTTGGCCCATATTCGGTGGAATCTGCATCCCCGCCAAAATAATCTTGGTATCAGGGAATTTTGATCTGACCTTGTCGATGATCTTGATTAAGTTGTTTTTTGTTTCACTTAGCTCGATTCCGCGCAAGCCGTCATTTCCCCCAAGTTCCAGGATGAATACATCTGGTTTTTCCTCCAGAAACCAGTCGAGCCTACTTAATCCTCCTGCGGTAGTCTCTCCGGAAAGCCCTCCGTTGATTACTTTATAGTCCAACCCCAAACTGTCAATGCGTTGCTGCGTCAGTCCGGCAAATCCATCTTCCGGGTCGATACCGTAGGCTGCAGTCAAGCTATTCCCAAAGAACAAAATGATTTTCTCGTCGGATTTAACTTTTGCGGCTTCTTGAGTTGTATGCTGTTCCTTTGCAGTTTCTGTTTTTTGCTCCGAACAGGAAATAACTAGAACAGCTAGCAGAAGCAGAAAAGAGTAGCTAAAGAGGTCTTTTACAGTCAAGTTCATGTTGTTCATTTAGTGTGGAGTAAAACTATATAGGCAAATGGAATTTTTGACAAAAGGTTCGGTGAATTTCACAATACAGTAAATTTTAACCGCTTTTTTTATAGTATTTGTTGCTTTATCAGGGTATTGCTATCTTCAAATCAACCATAGCTAAGGTTTCACGTTAAGCCTTTTCTAACCCTTTATCGTCTCCCAACTCAACACATGAATATATTATCAGTATCAAACCTGAGCAAGGTTTACCAAAGTGGCAGTAGGAAACTAACTGTCCTTGATGCCATTAATTTTGATATACAAGCAGGAGAGATCATCTCCATAGTAGGGCCTTCGGGCAGCGGGAAAACTACTCTCTTGGGGCTTTGCGCAGGGCTTGACTCCGCAAGTACGGGTAACGTAAGCCTGAACGGAGCAAATCTCCAGACCATGAATGAGGATCAGCGCGCCGCAGTCCGAAATCAACACGTAGGATTTATTTTCCAGAATTTCCAATTGCTGCCTACCTTGACCGCTCTGGAAAATGTGATGGTGCCCTTGGAACTGAAAAAAAGAAAAGATGCCCGCACTAAAGCTCAGGAGCTTTTGGATAAAGTGGGGCTGGGGGATCGCGGGACTCACTATCCCACCCAGCTTTCGGGAGGAGAGCAGCAGCGTGTTTCTATCGCCAGGGCGTTTGCAAACGAGCCCAAAATACTTTTTGCTGACGAACCGACTGGAAATCTCGATACAGAAACGGGCGAGATGATCGAGAAATTGATTTTTGACCTGAATACAGAACAAGGGACTACGCTTATTTTAGTGACCCACGATTTGGAACTGGCAGCAAAAACCCAACGCATCATTCATATTAAGGGCGGAAAAATACAGGAGGGTGAAGATGCCTGATTTTGGATGGATCATGAAGATGGCTTTCCGGGATTTTCGGAAAAACATCTCCCGCCTTTTGTTATTTGTTAGCTCCATTGTAGTGGGAATAGCTGCTTTAGTGGCGATTTCTAGTTTTGGTGAAAACCTGACCAGTGATATAAATAATCAGGCGAAGGAACTTCTTGGGGCTGATTTAGTACTGGAAAACAATCAACCTCTGGGAGAGCAGCCAGTTGACTCTATAGCAATTGAAACGGCTTCAGAGGTGAATTTCGCTTCGATGGTGGCCTTTCCTCAAACAGGGGCTAGCCGCCTGACACAAGTTCGTGCTTTGGAGGGGGCGTTTCCCTTTTATGGATTATTGGAAACTATACCGGCATCGGGAGACGAGGATTTCCGCTCTGGTGGCAAAAAGGCGCTGGTAGAAAAAACGCTGATGGCACAATTTGGTGCAGAAGTAGGGGGGATGATTAAAGTCGGGAATGTAGAGTTTATCATCGCAGGAGAGCTTCAATCTGTACCGGGACAAACAGGGATTACAGCGACAGTAGCGCCAGCTGTATATATTCCTATGGAATACCTAGAGGAGACAGGCTTGGTGCAGTACGGAAGCCGGGTGAATTATAACCGCTATTATCAATTTGCTCCCGGTACCAATGTAGATGAGCTCATCAAACCCTATGAAGATCAGTGGGAAATCGACCGTATAGATGCAGATACGGTAGAAGACCAAAAACGATCCACAGGAAGATCATTCTCGAATATGTCAAACTTCCTTAGTTTGGTAGCATTTATTGCCTTGCTGCTGGGATGTGTGGGAGTGGCCAGTGCGGTAAATGTTTTTGTGAAAGAAAAACTTGCTTCTGTTGCTGTATTACGATGCTTGGGTGTCTCTTCCAGAGATGTATTGTTCATTTATCTGGCAGAGATCAAAATCATGGGGTTGATCGGTGCAATATTAGGGGCTTTCCTGGGTACACTGTTGCAATACGTGTTGCCGACTGTTTTTGCCGATTTTTTACCTGTGGAGGTAAGCTTCGGAATTTCCTGGCTTTCAGTAGGCTTTGGAGTCATCACGGGATTGTTTGTATCCGTGCTCTTTGCTCTTTTACCTCTGCTGAAAGTGAGGAATGTGTCTCCTATGGCTACGCTGAGACCGGAAACAGCAGATACTACTTTGTTGAGGGATCCGCTTCGTTGGTTGGTGATCCTGGCTATTTTGGCATTTATCTGGGGCTTTAGCTTTTACCTGTTGGATAGGGTGGATTTTGCCTTTGGATTTACTGGATTCGTTGTTTTGGCTTTTGGGGTTTTATGGGGAGTGGCGCAGGCTATTATATGGGCAGTTAGGAAGTTTTTGCCTATCTCTTTTTCTTATCCTCTTCGTCAATCTCTGGCGAATCTTTACAGGCCCAATAATCAAACAGTTTCACTCATTGCTACGATAGGATTGGGTACAGCGATGATTTCCACCCTCTTTTTTCTCCAAAACCAACTGCTGGAAGAAGCCAGGTTTGCCGATAAAGAGGATCAGCCGAATATGTTGTTATTTGATATCCAAACGGCCCAGCTAGAAGATGTGAAAGAGAAAATTGAGCAGAGAGATCTGCCTATCATGCAAGAGGTGCCTATTGTGACCATGCATTTGGGAGCCATCAATGGAATAGACAAGCAGGCAAATGAGGCATTGCCGGAGGACGAAGATTATTCCCGCTGGATTTACAACAGGGAGTTTCGGGTGACCTACCGGGATACGCTGATATCTTCTGAGACATTAGCAAAAGGGGCGTTGAGCCCTGTGGGAGCAAGAGGAGACAGTGTCTTTGTGAGCTTCGAAAAAGGATTTGCTGAGGGGAATGGGCTTAAAATCGGTGATGAAATTGAGTTTAATGTGCAGGGAAGGCCGATCAAGACTTACATCGGGAGTTTCCGGGAAGTGAAATTCAATCAGGTGTCCACTAATTTTCTGGTATTATTCCCTAGCGGTGTTTTGGAGCAGGCGCCAAAATTCCATGTACTGATCACCAAGACTAAAAATGATCGGGAATCGGCAGATGTGCAGGCCGATATTGTACGGGCTTTCCCGAATATATCTGTGATCAACTTAGGCACTATAGTGGCAACGTTAGAGGAGATTTTAGGAAAAATCAGTTTCGTGATCCAATTTATGGCATTCTTTAGTATAGCCACAGGGATTTTGGTGCTGATCAGTTCATTGATTATTTCCAAATATCAGCGGATGCGGGAAAGTATTCTGTTGCGGACGCTGGGCGCAAGTTCTGCCATAGTCAGTAGGATCAACACCTTGGAGTATTTCTTCTTAGGGAGTTTGGCCTCGATGTCAGGAATACTGCTGTCCTTTGGGGCGACTTGGCTGTTGAGCGAATTTGTCTTCAATATCACCTTTAGGGGAGCTTGGGCGGAGGCACTGGTTCTTTATGTGGCCATTACGGCATTGACTATTGTGTTGGGGTGGTTGAATGGTAGAAAAATCATCAATCAGCCGCCAATGGAGATATTGAGGGGGAATTAAAGGATGAAGGTAGAATTATAAAAGCTGAAAAGGCCCGGCGAGATGCGGGTCTTTTTCATTAATAATGGTGTCTGCACTGGGCGATTTCTAAAGTGCCGTTTTTGACTCGATAGACAAGTCGATGCTTCCGATCGATTCTTCGTGACCACCAGCCGGATAATTCGTTTTTCAAAGGTTCAGGTTTGCCTATTCCTTCCGATGGAGTGCGTTGACATTCTTTTATGAGTTTATTGATTTTTCTAAATAGCTTTATATCTGCGTCAATCCAATATTGATAATCTTCCCATCCTTTAGATAAAAAAATAGTGTTCATGTAGGAATGACTTAAAGATCGATGAGATCTCTTTTAACTCCTAATCCCTTGTTCGCCTCATCAATTGCATGTAACAATCTCTCAGCATTTTTTGGGCTACTCATCAAGTAGTAGGTTTCTTGCATGCTTTCGTAGTCAGACTTTGATATGACTACTACATCTTCTCCATTGGCACGGGTGACATACAAGGCTTTTTGGTCGTTGACCACGTCATCTAAGTGTGACTTCAGATTCTGACGGAAATTAGAGTAAGTAGTGACATCCATGGTTCTCAGGTTTTTACAAATGTAATGATATGTACGGAATGTTGTACAAGGTGATTCTTCCTAATATTAAAATATGATTATCCACTTTTCTACCAGTAAAGAAGCAAAAGCGATATAGGATTTGGTCAATAATAGCATTTAGGCTACTTCTGTCTTCGGTCTCCCGTCTTCCTGCCTTATAAGCGAAGGGACTAAGGAGCCTGGCATCATTTCGGATAACCACATATTAAAATATCCTTATATCAATTTATTCATGCCTAAGCAATTTCGCGGGATTAATCAGGGAGGCTTTAATAATCTGGAAGCTTATGGTGAAGCAGGTAATCAGTAAAATCATTGCTATTGGAAGCATATAGATCCACCAGGAAATTTCAACCCGATAAGGGTAGTTTGCCAGCCATTGCTCCATAGTAAACTTAATAATCGGAACGGAAAGCAGCCCTGCCACTAGAACTAAGGCCATGAATTGCTTCGAAAGTAAAGAGACTATCTGGGAGACTGAGGCGCCCATGATTTTCCGTAATCCCACTTCTTTAATTCGCTGAGATACAGTAAGGAGGGTGATTCCGTAAAGCCCTAAACCAGCCACTATAATTGCTAGAAAAGTAAAGGCACTCAGCAGCTGCCCAAATTTCTGGTCGGCTTGGTATTGACTGTTGAAAAAATCATCCAAAAAGAAAAATTCAAACGGCTGATCGGGAAAAACTGAATTCCAACTATTCTGGATCATCGCTACATGCTCTGCTGCGTTTGCTCCATTGATCTCATCAAATTTGACAGAGACATATTTGTAAGGAAAGAAAGTAGAGGTGTAAGCCACCGGATAGTTAGATACTTTATACGAAACGGCCCGGAAATCTACGACTCCAACAACTTCAGCTTTCGTCAGATTTTCATTTCCCCAATTGACTCCATGGCCTATGGCTTCTTCAGGATTTTTAAATCCTAAAACCTGAACAGCTTCCTTGTTTAATATTATCGAGGACCGATTGTCTACACCCTCAATAAAATTCCTTCCGGCAATTAAATCGACATTAAATGTTGGAATAAAATCATAGTCCATACGGGTGAAGTAAAGGGTTACAAGTTCATCCGTATTTTTAAAATGTCTAAAATTTGGCATCATACTCAAGTGTTCTTTTCCCGGGATATCGTGGGAAGCTGTTATTCCCTTCACCCCCTTATTTGCATTCAGTTTATCTCTAAAGGTATTCAGTCTGCTGGTAAAGACAGAATCAGATCCTGGAGGGCCAAAAGTCTTTTGGGTATTGACGACTATAGTGCTTTCGATGTCGATGCCCAAGCTGCTGTTTTTCATTAAGCTGAGTTGTCGATAGGCAACAGTAGAAGCGGCAATCAACCCAATGGAAATCATAAACTGAAATACAATCAGACTATGTTTAAGACTGAAAAGTGATCCCTTGTGATGATTTGTGTAGCCACCTTTCAGCGCAAGTACAGGCTTAAAGGAAGAGGTGACAAATGCAGGGTACATTCCTGCCAATGCACTGCCTATGATTATAAGTAGTATGACTCCTATCAGAAAATCAGCACTGGAAAAAAGTGAAAGAGCTGATCCTCCGCCGATGAAAGATGAAATGTATGGGTCAAGTAAATACAAGAAAATGCATGAAAGGGAAATTGCCAGTAGGTTCATTACAAGCGATTCAGTTAGGAACTGTTTTATAAGCTGCAATCTGCTGGATCCGATGACTTTTCGGACTCCAACTTCCTTTGATCTTTCCAGTGATCTGGAGATTGATAAATTGATAAAGTTGATCCAGGCAATGATCATCACAAAAACAGCTATAGCCAATAGGGCGTAAACGATTTTTGCCTCACTGTTGGGCTCTGCCTCAGCCAGTAAGTTGGAATTTAGATGAATGGATGTCAGCGGCTGAAGGAAGAATACCGAACTGATGCTGGCGTTTACATTGTTTGCTTTATACTTTTCTACAAATGAGGGGAATTTCGCCTCCAATACTGGAATATCTGCATTAGGAGTTAACAAAAGATAGGTGTAGAACCCGTCCCATCTCCAGTTTTCATTGTCACCGCCGCTGTCTTGGCTTGATAATTCTTGCCAGGCAAAGAGGAAGTCAAATTTCATATGTGCATTCCCGGGAACATCCTCAAAAACACCAACTATCTCATAATTTTCCGCATAATTATGACTGATGATTTTTCCGATAGCAGATTCGTTTCCAAAATATTTAGATGCAGTGGATTGGGAAACCAAGACCGTCTTTGGCTCCAACTGTTTGATTTCTGAATTCCCTTCTATTATGGGAAAGGAAAAGACTTCAAAGAAATTTCCTTTCACGTGGTAAACTTCCTTTTCGGCAAACCTTAGCATTTCTCCATCATCTGCCATGTGAGTCATGACTATATCTGATTCCGCACTGATTCTGAACATAGTGGTGTAATCTTCCACCTCAGGATATTCATTCATCATTGCCTCCCCGGTAGGGATAAAAGCTTGGGCTTTCCTGTATTGCAGTTCGCCGTCAATATATCTGTCATGTTGGACTCGATAGATTCTGTCTGACTTTTCGTGAAAGCGGTCGTAACTCAATTCAAACCTCACATACTGCAGAATGCAAAGACAAGCCGTCATTCCTATTGCAAGGCCGAGCAGGTTGATCACGCTAAAAACTTTATGCTTGAGAAGATTCCGATAAGCTATGCGTAAGTAGTTTTTCCACATTTTCTTTGGGGCTTGGTTGAAAGTGCCAATGTAATTACTGTTATCATGCCAGAAAAAGAAGGGTTAAAGGGTTGATAAACAACTATTTTTCTTTAATTGAAGTGGGTTTTCGAACAGAAATGCTCGTTTACGGACGAAAGTCAACTAGAATGAATACTAATTTTGAATTATATGCAAGCTTATGTCAACCACCTTTTAGAGGATATAGCAGAAGGGCATCGCCCATCTGACTATTTCCGAAAAACAAAGAAAAACACTGAAGAAGAGGATTTGGAAGAGGCACTTGAAGAATCTGAGAAATTTGTTAGTCAGGAGCCAATGCCTGGATTTTCACGGTATTGCGGATTAAAAAGAGAAAGCTTTCCCCCTAAAGAAATGCTCTCTGAAAGTCAATTGGCTCAATTGACCACAGCTTTTATAACTATGATGAAATCCTGGAACTTGGAGGTGGCATTTCCTGACGACCTCCCTCAACAAAGGAGATATGATCTGCTTATGGATAGTTTAGTGCGTCCAGTGATGATCTTTAAACATGGATTTTATTGCTTTGACTTTTGTACTGGCGATCCTGAAGGCTGTGAGTTAGGTGAATATTGCTCTTGTTTGAAGAGTGAATAGTATAATCCTTGAAAAAAATGGGTTGGCTTGATAACTTTTCCAAAGTTTAGAACTTTGGAAAAGTTTCGATTATAGAATATGGAGGTCAAGCAACTTTTCTCATTCTGCCATAGCGATCATTCCCAGAAACTCAATTAATCCTACGGCTTCAATATCTCCTCTCATCGGGAATCTGTCGGTACCTGAATAAACCACATATTTTTTGGTTGTGCCTATATCCTCACAAGCTCTGTGAAAACCTGATCTGATTGTCGGGGCACTGGATTTTTTGATTTCTATTCCCCATACTTCTTTTGATCCAAACTCAAGAACTAAGTCGATCTCTGCCTGATTGCTTGAGCGATAGTAACTTGCTTTCCAGTGTGCAGGTAGCTGGTTCAGGATGTTTTCCATCACGAATCCTTCCCAACTCGCGCCAACAGCTGGATGCCCTAGTAGCTGGTCGAAAGAAGAGATATTAAACAAACTATGCAATAAACCGGTATCTCGAATGTACACTTTTGGGGTTTTTACCAATCGCTTTTTAGTGTTGCCGGACCAAGGATGTACCTGTCTCACCATAAAGAAATCCTGAAGAATGTCCAAGTAATTCCGAGCTGTGGTGTGACTTACTTCCAGACTTTTAGCAATCTCCGAAAGCACTGCCTGCTGTCCGTGATAATGAGCCAGCATGGACCAAAAGCGTTTCATTCTTGTGGCCGGAACTTGCGGGCCAAACAGTGGAATATCCTTTTCTACATAGGTGGAAATAAAGTCCCTCCGCCAGTCTTGACTTTGGATTTCTGATTCTGCTAGGTAGCTGTCCGGAAAGCCACCACGAAACCAAAGCTTCTCCAGGTTAAAGCCCAGAGGATCGTTAAGATGAAGTTCGTTGACTGAAAATGGATTCAGTTCCAAATACCGAATTCGTCCTGCAAGAGATTCAGAAGATTGTTGCAAAAGGTCTCTTGAGGCCGAGCCTAACAGAAGAAAGTGACCAGTCCGTTCTCCATTTCGCTTGCGTAAATCTACCAAGGCCCTAATCACAGGGAAGAGTTCTGGTTTTCTTTGCACCTCATCGATAACCAAGAGCTGATTCTCAAAGCGTCTTAAATAGCCTTCTGCATCATCGAGCTTGGCCAAATCAGAAGTTAGTTCCAAATCCAAATAATGGATGGGCTTGCCTAGAGTAGTCTTAGCCAGATCTAGGGCTAGTGTGGTTTTACCTACTTGTCTTGGGCCTAGAATAACTACAACCGGCATATTTCTTAGACTTTCGATAAGCTTGCCTTCCAATGTTCTTGTGATCATCTCTTCTGTATTATAATTTCAAATTACATAAAATAACAATAAAAACCATGCAATATGAAAGTCAAACTTTCATATTGCATGGTTTTTTATGAGTCAATACGCCTTGCGAGGAAAATTTTGGAGGGAAGAAATGTGTTAATTTTAGGACTGATCCTTTTTGATTGCCTTAAAAACAGCCACAATTTAAAAAGAAAAAGCCCGCTTTTCAGCGAGCTTTTGTACCCAGAGCCGGAGTCGAACCGGCACGCCTTGCGGCATTGGTGTTTGAGACCAACGCGTCTACCGATTCCGCCATCTGGGCATTCGGTAAGTCTGGTTTTACACCTGACTTGGCCCCGTCACTTGCGTAACGGGATGCAAATATGAGGAAAGATTCTTTTTTCTACAAACTCATTTTTCTACTTCTTCAATCTTTTTTGAGCTAAATGCTATGGGCTTTTCCGAAAAAAGGCTTTTTGTAAAACCCCATACTCCTTTAAAAAGCTCAGAGTCACGGTATTGATTCAAGTGGTCTTCGCTTTCCCAGTGACTGTGAGTAAGGAAAATAGTTGCATCATTTTCATCCTGCCACAACTCTAGGTGCTGACAGCCAGGGAAATTCCGGATTGAATTCTTGTGTGAATCAAAATTCTCCAGAAAATCTTCTACTGCCTCAGGCCTGAAGGTCATCCGTACTATACGAAGCAGCATCAGGTATGGAAGGTTACATACACGACGCTATCATATTTCAACCCGAGCAAATCTCCTCCGTGCCCATGGTTGATCCCTATCTCCAATAGATCAAGACTGTTGAAGAAGGCAAAGCAGTCACCTGGTTCCACCTGATCGTACCCTTTATGAAGCTTGCTTACCGATTCCCTGCCGAACTCGATAGTGAATTTGCCAGGGTTCAATTTGTCGAAAATGGCTTTGTTGATGTTGGTGATCAGATTTCCATAGCGATCTACCCGGAGTACATGACCGATAATGTTTTCCCGCGTTGCTTTTGGGTGGCGGGACATTAGCTTTCGGAAGTTTTTCAAAGGCCCCCCAAAATCATGGATCGCTGCTCCACTGGCAACTTTTGCAGCGATCGGCGCTAGAATGTCCTTTGCCGGAAATGTGGAGTCCTGCAAGTGAATATCTGCAAACTGAACAAGAATTCCCGGATCATGGTCAGCAAGGAGGCTTAGGATTCCATTATTTGGGCCGATAAAAATATGTTCTTCCAATTTAACCCCGATATAGCCATGTGTAATGCTACCTGTTGTATTTAGGCATACCAAGTGCACGGTTCCCTTCGGGAAATCCCTGAAGGTGGCCCGTAGCACAAATGCAGCATGGGCAATGTCAAACGTATCGATGTTGTGCGAAATATCGATAATGTTAAGCTGTGGATTAACGGCAAGCATTTTAGCTTTTACCGCCGGTACGTAGTAATCTTTGTCCCCGAAATCTGAGAGGAATGTAACCAATGCCATAGAAGCAAGTCAATTAAATTTATGTACTTTTGTTTAGGAGGGATTGGAACAAAAATAGAAATTTTATCCTTCTACCTTCAATGAAAATCTAATCAATAAAATTAGTTTGGTCGAAAAAGTTATCACATTAGAAAATGTCCCCTTGGCAGAATTTTTAGGCGAAGCCAATGAGAATATCCGGCAAATTTCCGCTGCCTTTCCCCAAAGTAAAATTATTTCCAGAGGCAATGAAATCAGGATCCAAGGGGGAGCTCCTGAGATCCTGAGGATTAATGATGTTCTCAACCTCCTACTGGAGCACGTGGATAGATTTGGTCATCTTACTCCCGAGAATGTCAAGGATTATCTGGATGTAGAAGGCGTGCCGTTCGAGGACGCAAATCGTGATCAGGTAATAGTATTCGGCAACAAGGGAATAGTCATCAAGCCCAAATCCGCAAATCAGCGAAAACTCGTGGAATCTGCCATGACCAACGATCTGGTCTTTGCTTTAGGGCCGGCAGGAACGGGAAAAACCTACATAGCAGTGGCTCTGGCAGTAAGAGCTCTGAAAAACAGAGAGGTTAAGCGTATTATAATCACCAGACCTGCGGTAGAAGCCGGAGAAAATCTAGGGTTTCTACCAGGAGATCTTCAGGAAAAACTGGATCCATATTTACGTCCGATTTATGATGCACTGCAGGATATGGTGCCGGCAGAAAAGCTGAAATACTATCAAGAAACCCGTGTAATTGAAATAGCTCCCCTGGCTTATATGCGTGGACGAACGCTTCATGATGCATTCGTATTGTTGGACGAAGCGCAGAATACCACTAATGAGCAGATCAAAATGTTTTTGACCCGTATGGGGCCAAACTCCAAAGTGATCATCACCGGAGATCAGACTCAAGTGGATCTGCCAGTAAGGCAAAAAAGCGGATTGTCAGAAGCCTTGAAAATACTCAAGGACGTAAAAGGGATAGGGATGGTACACCTGAGTGGCAAGGATGTGGTAAGGCACAGGCTGGTGAAATCAATAATAGAAGCATACGAGAAAGACCACTATAAAAAAGAACAAGAGAGAAATGAGTCTTCAAGTAGAAAAAATAACGCGTGATGAGCAGCTTAGGGCGGCATATAAGATCAGGGAAAAAGTCTTTGTAATAGAGCAGGAGGTAAATCCGCTGGACGAGTACGATGAATATGAGAAAGAGTCCAGGCATTTCATAGCTTATCTCAATGGGGAGGCAGTAGGTACTGCTCGGTGGCGGTTTACTCCTACAGGAGTCAAATTGGAGCGATTTGCGGTATTGAAAAGCGCACGGGGCAAAGGAGTAGGCCAAGCTCTGGTTGATGCGGTTTTGAAAGATATCCATGTCACTCCTCATACTTCAGACAAAATAAAATACCTTCATGCGCAACTAACCGCAGTTCCTCTATATGCAAAATTTGGCTTTGAGAAAGTAGGGGAGGTTTTCGAAGAGTGTGCTATTTTGCATTATAAGATGCAATTGGCCAAATAATTGAATGTTACTAAATCCAACTTATTTAATATTTTGAAATCGGGTATCTGGAAACTTTCACTCAATCGTATGGTTTTCAACTGCAAGGTTTCAAAAGACCATTAAAACACTTAAAATATGAAAAAGGTAATTTTTACTTTAATACTGCTGTCAGGCATAGCTTCATTGGGTTATTCACAAGCAGTAGTCTCATCTAGCAGCCAAAGATCCGGTGATTTCACCAATGAAGTGAAAGCGAATTTTCTGAACCTGATTTGGTTGGGGTCTGTGGAGTTAGGGTATGAGCGGTACTTGAGCCCAGATCATTCTCTAGACCTGCAAGTGATGATTAATGACAGATTTGGGTTCAATAATCAGAAAAATGGCAAGACATACAAAACGAACTCTATTCAGGCTTCTATGAACTTTTACTTTGGAGATAACACAAACGGAAGGATTTACATTTATCCGTTGGCTAAAATCAGGTTCGGGGATTTTGAAGAACCCGCTGACAATGGTGGTATAAATACCACGGATATGAATGCCTTTATTCTTGGCGCAGGTGTAGGGTACAAGTGGGAAGTTTCGAACAATTTCGCCTTTGGGCCTTACCTGAGTATTGCAAGAAACTTCAGTTCTGAAGTTTCTAGTAGATTCAGCGATGTGGAGCTAAATGGAGGCTTTAGCCTTGGTTATAGGTTTTAAATCGATAAGATATCCTGTATAATGGAGCCCTCAGGGGCTCTTTTTTTTGCCCAAAATTTCCCGATCAAAACTATCCGTTGAGAATACAGGGAATCAAGTTATGTCCTTACGAATGAATTACTGAAATCTATGGGCTTGAGCATCACTATTGCCGAAACGGGTAAAGAGGTTTGGCTCTTACATGTATATACATAATTCATTTTTTCAGAGAGAATAGTACAGTTTTGTGTTGAAAATCGTATTTTAAATCTCTAATTTTTTTGGAAATGAGATTCTCTGACTTCCCTTTTTTGCGTTATCTGCCATTTATTTTAGCAGGGATCCTCGTGGGGAAATCTTCCTGGTGCCCAGGCTTGATTATACTTGCTATGATCCTATCTGTTATTTGGCTGGGATATGTGATATTCGTGTCAGTTCAGTCTAAAGGTAAAACTGCCTCTCAATCCAGTCCCTTGGCATATTTAGCCCTGATACTCTTCGGTGCTCTTATCGTTCAGAGTAAAAAGGATATGTCTGCGTTCAATCCTGACCTCGCTGTAGCTGAAGCTTATCTTGCAGAAGTCACGATGTATGATCAGCAAAAGCCTAATTCCTTTGAAAACTTGTTAGAGATCAAATCTATACAGATCAAAGGGACATGGAAGGATGCCCATGGGAAAATTCTGGTATATCATCAAAGTGACAGACTTCTAAAGCCTGGTGAGATTCTTTATGCGAAAAGCAAACCTGAGCAAATAGCTGCTCCTACAAACCCCTATGAGTTTGATTATAGGAAGTACTTGTTCAGGCAGGAGATTTATTATCGTCAGTTTCTTGGAAAAGATTTTCAGCTAATTGATTCTGTAAGAAACACCACGGCAAAGTATTTTTTAGTTGACTTGCGCCATAAGATTGGGGAAATGCTGAAGTCGAGGATTCCTGATTCCAATTCCGCCCAAATTGCCTTGGCTTTACTGTTAGGTCAGAAAAAAGAACTTGATCCCACGATTAGGGACGCTTACACCCAGGCAGGAGTTATGCATGTTCTGGCGGTTTCGGGCCTTCATGTGGGTATTATTTATGCCCTTTTTATCTTAATGCTGAAGCCACTGAAGCTAAAGCTGGAAAAAGCCAGGTTTTATCTTCTCGGTGTGATTCTGGTGATCTGGATGTATGCATTTCTTACTGGACTTGCCCCCTCTGTAGTCAGGGCTGCGACGATGTTTTCATTGCTTACGTTGGGCCAGATGAGGGAGCGTCCACCGGCTATTTATAATGTACTTGCCTTCTCTGCCATTTTGATGATTACGGTTAATCCTGATGTCATTTTTGAGGTTGGCTTTCAGTTATCCTATTTGGCGGTTCTTGGCATAGTGATGCTGCAGCCCTTGATTTTGGATTTGTGGTTGCCTAGAACCAGAGTAGTAGAGTATGTCTGGGAATTAGCCTCAGTTAGTATTGCTGCTCAGCTGGTTACTTTTCCTTTGACACTTTATTATTTCCATGTGTTTCCTACTTATTTTCTATTAGGTAATTTACTGATCTTACCGCTGGCACTTTTGATTATGCAAGTAGGTGTGCCGCTGATGATGGTGGGTTGGATACCAGTGGTAGGGGATGTGTTGGGTTGGGCTTTGAGTTGGTTGATTTGGCTGCAGATCAGAATTGCGGAAATGATACGCTTGATACCTGGTGGTAAACTGGAACGACTCACAATGGATTTTGCCGGGATGATCTTTGTTTGGGGGATATTGTTGATAGTTGTTGCCTGGCAGTTTGGTCAGCGCAATAAACTGGTATGGCTAGCCTTGTTTTTAACTTTTGTTTTGCTTGGAAATAGTGTTTATAAAGAGTTTGGGCATCCTGCTCGCGAGCTGATTGTCTATCAAGGGAAAAAGTCGCAGTTATTTGATTTTTATTCAAGTGGGATGACGCTGTCATGGAATAGTGGCCTTGATCCTGGAGAAATAAGCTACTCAGTTGATCCAAATCGAGTTCAGAATCATTGGCCACAGATTCCCGGTACTTTGAAGGTTTTTCAAAGTGATTCGTCAAAGGTTGAGTTTGTAGGGGCCGATTTTAGTTTTCTGCAGCAGGAGAATAGGCTCGTTTGGGCTTCGCCTCCAAAATCAATATACTACTGGTGTGGAAACTCTTGGCAGAGTCTTCCTGTTTCTGATTCTTTGCGTGTAGATTCTTTAGCCTATCGAATTGTTTTTTGAGATTGATTTTGCAAACCCTGCTATAGAAACTAACTTGATCCCAAACCCAAATAAAAAGTAAATGAGCGCTGTACTTACTGACATCAATGATAGAATAGGGTACATTACCTTGAACAGGCCTGAAAAGCGTAATGCGCTCAGTCCTGAATTGATAGCTGGGCTGCATGCAGCATTTGAGGGAATGAATGAGGATGATCGGGTAAAGGTCATTGTGCTTAGGGCAAAAGGCAAAGCCTTCTGTGCGGGTGCTGATTTAGCCTATTTACAGCAGCTTCAGCATTTCTCTTTCGAGGAAAATCTGGCGGACAGCTACAAACTCATGGATTTGTTCAATCTGATTTACTCCATGCCCAAAGTAGTGATAGCGGAGATCCAGGGACACGCTTTGGCGGGTGGCTGCGGCTTGGCGACTGTCTGTGATTTTGCTTTTGCAGTGCCGGATGCGCTTTTTGGATACACAGAGGTAAGGATAGGTTTTGTACCGGCACTGGTCTCTGTTTTCTTGCAAGAACAAATTGGTGGGGCGAAGACTCAGGAATTATTGCTCTCGGGAGAGTTTATATCTGCCTCCAAAGCAGCAGAATTAGGCTTAATCACTGGGGTAGAACCAGAAGAGTTTTTGGAAAAATACGTTCTGGAATTTGCCACGAAATTAATAAATCAAAATTCTGGCTTTTCCATGGGGAAAACAAAATCACTTTTGCGTGAGCTAAACCAAGAAAACAGAAAGGTCTCCTTGAAACTAGCAGCTGAAGCCAATGCCAGAGCAAGAGCCCATGAAGACTGCAAAAAAGGGATTGCTTCATTTTTAAATAAAACTTCGCCAGATTGGTAAATGTTGACTAGAGCTACTGAAATCCTCCATCAAGTATTTGGATATGCGGATTTTCGCCCTGTCCAGAAAGATATCATCGAGGCTGTGCTGGATGGAAAGGATACGCTTGCGCTTTTGCCCACAGGTGGAGGTAAGTCGCTTTGCTACCAGATTCCGGCGTTGACACAGGAAGGGCTTTGCCTGGTGGTGAGCCCGCTGATTGCTTTGATGAAAGATCAGGTTGATTCTCTTAGAGCCAAAGGTGTCAAGGCGGCGGCGATATACTCAGGTATGAGCTATAGGGAAATCGACCGCACGTTGGATAATTGCATTTATGGAGACTATAAATTCCTGTACGTTTCCCCGGAGCGTCTCAAAGCGGAGCTTTTTATTGAGCGGTTTCGACAGATGAAAGTTAATCTGATTGCAGTGGATGAAGCGCATTGTATCTCTCAATGGGGGTATGACTTCCGTCCACCCTATTTGGAGATTGCGTTGATACGTCCTTTTCATCCCAATATCCCTGTGCTTGCACTGACGGCTTCAGCTACTCCCCAAGTATGTGCTGATATCAAAGAGCGGCTGGAAATGAAAAAAGCTGCTGAATTTCAGCAAAGTTTTGCCCGCAAAAATTTAAGTTTCAGTGTGCGGCAGGTAGAGAATAAGCTAGAGAAAGGACTGGAGATACTCAGGAGAATCCAAGGTTCTGCGATATGGTACGTGAGAAATAGGCAAGGAACGCACCAGATAGCCAAAGCACTGTCCCAGCTTGGCATCTCTGCTGCTGCCTACCACGCAGGATTGTCTATGCAGGAACGGACTCAGAAGCAAGACGCCTGGATGAAAAACGAAGTGCGTGTGATGGTGAGTACAAATGCCTTCGGGATGGGGATAGACAAGCCGGATGTACGGATGGTGATTCATAATGAACCTCCTGAGAATATTGAAAACTATTATCAGGAAGCTGGGCGTGCAGGCAGGGATGGGGCGAAGTCCTATGGAGTACTTCTGACAAATCAGCAGGATTTTGAGACAGTGTTGAAACGTGCAGAGCTCATTTATCCTCCACTTGAATTTGTGAGGCGGGTCTATCAGTGCCTGGCAAATTATTTTCGTATTGCCGTGGGAAGTAATATGCTGAGCAGCTTTGATTTTGAATGGAATGATTTCGCAAATACTTATGAGTTGGGAGTATTGGAAACATTTTATGCACTTAAGCTATTGGAAGAAGAGGGCTTTATCGGATTGAGTGAGAGCTATTATTCTCCTTCCAAAATTCATTTTACCGTGGATCCTTCACGCTTATATGAGGTCCAGATTGCCTATGCTAAACTGGATCCTGTGGTAAAAATTATCATGAGAACATATGGAGGCAATGTGTTCTCCGAATACATCAAGATTCAGGAAGGCAAATTGGCCAAATCTTTGAATAGTAGTGAAATGGAGTTGGTCAAGGCGCTTAAGCAGCTCGAACAGCTGGAAGTGATGGTCTATGATCAGCGAAAGGATAAGCCTCAGATCACCTTTTTGACTCCACGATACGATGCAGGTAAATTGCCCCTAAACTTTAAGAGAATAGAACTTCGCCGCGCGTTGACCCTTGAAAAAGCAAAGAGTATGACCGCATACGGCCGACAGAATGAGCTTTGCCGGACGCAGTTTATCCAAGAGTATTTTGGTGAGAATACAGATGAGCAGTGTGGGGTCTGTGATGTATGCATAGCCAATAGAAAAGCGATGCATCCGGATAAGGCAGAAAGTAAGGTGAGAAGTAAGATTCTTGAAACGCTAGGAAGCAATGGAGAGTTAACAGAGCAGGAGCTGTTTGAGCGGATTCGCCTTCCATTAGCCGAAAAATACCTTCGTATATTGCGTATTCTGCGAGATCAGGGATATATTACACTTCTCGCTTCCGGCAGCTATGCGATTGTAACCAATGAATGATTTTCTTGACAATTTATTTAATAGGGTGTTCAGGACTTCGGAAAAGACCCCGATGATCCATAAAGAGAATATCGTATATAAGGATCGGGAGGTTGAAGAAGCTTCTGAATGGATAAATTCCAATGAGGGGCAGGCTGTTCTTGCCCAAGTTTCCAAGTCGTACCATTTCAAGACTGTCCAAATTGAAGAACGTCCTCAGATACATATATTGAACTCAAAATATGCCAAGGGATTTGCGATTACCTACGATGAGCCACTGAACGAGCAAACATTTTCTCTTCTTTTCTTGGCATTGGCTCAGCGAGTCCTAGCTTTGGGATATAGAAAAGTGAGTTTGGACAGAAAGATGGAAGAAATCAATGAGCAGGTAAAAATTACCGACAAGTTTTATTTCAAACCACCTATTACAAATCTTGCAGCCGAGGAATTGATTTCCCAGTTGTACGGAAGAATCACAGTCGAAAAAATAACCGTAAATAACCAGCCCAATTACCTCAAGGTATTAGCGACGTTTTACTCGGATAGGCTATACCATGATCCAGAACCTTTTGATCAATTTCTTGATCATATATTTGAATTAACCAATGATGGACAGAGTTAACTTAAGAGAGCAATTAGGACGATACCGTACGCCTTACGAAGAGGAATCAGGTTTTATACAGGATTTTTTAGAGTTAACAGATGATCCACTTGCCTATGGGCGAGAGCGATTAGAAGGGCATTTTACGGCTTCTTCCTGGATAGTCAACCGTAAGCGAACACATACTTTGCTTACCCTTCATCGTAAGCTTGGGAGGTGGTTGCAGCTTGGGGGGCATGCGGATGGTAATGAGGATTTACTGGAAGTTGCCATGCAAGAAGCACAGGAAGAAAGCGGGTTGAAAAGTTTGGCATTTGTGGATCAGGCTATTTTCGATTTGGATAAGCATATTATTCCTGAGCGGTCGCATGTACCTGAGCATTTTCATTTTGATGTGCGTTATCTTTTGGAAGCTGATCTGGAAGAGCCACTGATCAAAAGTGACGAAAGTATTTCTTTGGCCTGGGTGGCATTTGATTCTGTCCAGGATGTGATCGGCTATAACCCATCCATTTTGAGGATGCTGGAGAAAACCAGTAAATCAGAAATCATTCTTTGATGCTAACCTTTGATCCGGCTGAGTTAACAAGGGAAATCCCATTCTCACTTCCTATTCAGGTGAGGTTTTCTGATATAGATGGATATCTGCATGTGAATAACGGGGTTTACTTCAATTATTTTGAACACGCCAGGGCCGTCTATCTTGACAAGGTCTGTAATTGGAATGTGATGGAAACAGGATGTGTGGTAGGAAGAATAGAAATAGATTATTTACGTCCTATTCACCTGGAAGATCAGATTGAAGCATTGGTCCGCTGCACGAGAGTTGGGAATACCTCCTTTGATCTCGAGCATTTTTTAGTAGGTGAGGCCAAAAACGGAGATCAGGCTGCCTATGCCAGATGCAAATGCATCATGGTCACTGTGGACATGAATACCATGAAAACTATTCCAGTCCCGGAAATCTATAGGACGAAACTTCAGCCAATGTCCTGATCAAAAGGTCTCATTGCTTATCTTTGCGCAAAATTTAAGCCGTGAAAAAACTTTGGATACTTGTCCTGCTACTAGCAGGACTGATGGGGTGCAGCCCTAGTGAGGATGAATTGTTTCAGGAGGGGATCAATCAAATGAATGCCCAGAACTGGAAAGGAGCTATCACCCTTTTTGACCGAGCTCTGGAAATCAATCCCCAAAATGCCCAAGCATCAAATGCCAAAGGGGCAGCGCTGTTTCAGCAGGAGAGGTTTGAGGAGGCTGTACCGGTTTTTACAGCTGCCATTGCGGCAGATTCTGCGAGCTACAAAGCTTGGTTCAACCGAGGCAATGCTAATTTGAAACTGGAGAACTTCAAAGATGCTGTGTCTGATTACAATATGGCAAGCATGCTGGACCCATCACAAACTGATATATACTATAACAGAGGATTGGCTCTGTTGGGAATGGAAGAGTATGAGGATGCCTTATTGGACTTTGATATGGCTCTGCAGGTGGAACCTAACCAGGCACTTGTCCACTTCAATAGGGGAAAGGCCCTGCTCGGTAATAACGACCCTGGCAATGCGATGAAAGCTTTGAACGACGCAATTAACCTGGATGGAAAGAATGGTGCCGCCTATTACTTATTAGGGGTGACAAGGATGTCCGCACTTGGAGAATCAGAAAAAGAGGAGGGCTGTGCAGATCTGAAAATGGCACTGCAACTTGGCTATACAGAAGCGAAAAGCTGGATTGACGAATTCTGTAATTAGAATGGCAACAATCGGGCAGGACATAGTGCAGGCAAAAAGTATCCTGGAAGCAGGAGAGCTGGTGGCTATTCCCACAGAAACGGTCTATGGACTGGCGGGAAATGCACTGAATCCAAGAGCAGTAGCCTCAATTTTTGAGACGAAAAACCGTCCGAGTTTCGATCCGCTGATAATCCATGTCCCATCCCTAGAGGCGGCTGAAGATTATGTAAATGAGATTCCTGCGGCACTTAGAAAATTGGCAGTGGAATTTTGGCCTGGGCCACTTACACTTTTACTACCTAGAAATAAAATCATTCCTGATATTGTTACTTCCGGTCTAGACCGTGTGGCAGTCCGTGTTCCTAATCATCCCTTGACCTTAAATTTACTGGGGCAGTTAGGGTTTCCTCTGGCTGCACCGAGTGCTAATCCTTTTGGATACATCAGCCCTACATCACCGCAACATGTGGATGCCCAGCTGGGAGGCAAGATCCCATACATACTGGATGGAGGGCTGTGCAAAGTAGGCCTTGAAAGTACTATAGTTGGAATGGAAGGAAATGAGGTCATTGTGTATAGGCTTGGGGGGCTGGAGGTCTCCGAAATTGAGCATGTAGTAGGCAAAGTAACGGTGAAAAGTCATAGCTCTTCCAATCCACAGGCACCCGGGCTATTGGAAAGTCACTATGCCCCGACCAAACCATTCATCATCGGTAATTTGGATGATTTGATAAAAGAGTGGCATGGAAAAGATATGATATGTGCGGTTTTGTCTTTGAAGAAGGGGTTTTCATCTATCCCTGATGAGTATCAAATTGCTTTAAGTCCCAAAGCTGATTTGAAGGAAGCGGCGACACATCTTTTCTCTGCTATGAGAATGCTGGATTCCTCAAATGCCCAATTGATTTTGGCGGAATTGATGCCAGATGAAGGTCTTGGAAAAGCAATCAATGATCGCTTAAAGCGAGCCGCCACTAAGGGTTAATTTCTTTGTCCTTCACTTCTTCGCAAATTGATCACGGGTTAAAGTCGATTTTTGCCAATATCTTTAATAAATTCACACTTGATTTTTATCTGTTTAATCAATCAAAGCTATTAACCTTATTATGAACTCTAGAATCAAAAATGTAGATAATCTTAGTTTTGAAGGGAAGAAAGCACTCGTGAGGGTGGATTTCAATGTCCCTTTGGACGACAAGTTTAACGTAACTGACGATACCAGGATCCAGGCTGCACTTCCCACTATCAATAAAATATTGAAGGATGGGGGATCTGTGATTTTGATGTCGCACTTGGGCAGGCCTAAGTCTGGTCCTGAAGACAGGTTTTCGTTGAAAAATATTGTGGTCGATCTTGAAAAAGCACTGGGAAGACCAGTGAAATTTGCCAAGGACTGCGTAGGAAAAGAACCAGAGATGCTTGCTGAAGGCTTAAGGCCAGGTGAAGTGTTGCTCCTTGAAAACCTAAGATTCCATAAAGAAGAAGAAAAAGGAGATAAGGGATTTGCAGAGAAGCTTTCAAAGCTAGGAGATGTCTATGTGAACGATGCTTTCGGCACAGCACATAGAGCACATGCCTCTACAGCTGTAATCGCAGAATTTTTCAATGATAAGGTCTGCGGATACTTGATGCTTTCTGAGTTGAAAAATGCAGATAAGGTATTAGGTAATCCTGAGAGACCTTATACAGCTATTATGGGTGGGGCAAAGATCGCCGATAAGATTATGATCATTGAGCAATTGCTCAGCAAGGTGGATAACCTGATCATAGGCGGAGGTATGTCTTATACTTTTGCAAAAGCACAAGGTGGGACTATCGGAGATTCATTGCTGGAAGAAGATAAAATGGACTTTGTACTTGAGCTCATGGAAACTGCCAAAGCGAAAGGTGTGAATCTTATTCTTCCTGTCGATACAGTGATCTCCAAAGCATTTGCTAACGACGCTGAGCAAGGTATGGCAAATAAAGGTGAGATTCCTGACGGCTGGATGGGCTTGGATATAGGGCCTAAATCACGCGAGCTGTTCTCTGATGTGATCGCAAATTCCAAAACCATCCTTTGGAATGGTCCAATGGGTGTTTTTGAGATGGATTCATTTGATAAAGGGACTAAGGCTATAGCGGAAGCAGTGGTGGCAGCCACTAAAGCTGGTGCCTACTCACTTATCGGTGGAGGAGATTCTGCAGCAGCAGTGAATAAATTCGGCTATGGAGATGATGTTTCTTTTGTGTCAACAGGTGGCGGTGCGTTGCTAGAGCATATGGAAGGTAAAGTGCTTCCGGGAGTAGCTGCGCTAGAGCCGTAAAATAGAAGTGACAGTTATTGAAAAAAGGCTAGTAGAATGTGTTTCTGCTAGCCTTTTACTATTCTCAGATGTTCGCAAGATAAAGATTACCGGTGTGGCCGCTACACGCAGCATGCGGATATCAAGAACATAATTGGAGGTTTGACCGACGGCATACAGTACTAGCGTGAGTGATAATAGAGTGACCCAAGCCAGAGTTCCAGGTCAGGTTTTGTTGATAGGAAACTTAGGAGCCTTGCTTTTCTGCGTATCCAAATACTTTTTGGAGCAAAAGCGTACTTCTGGCAGAGGCTGACTCCCTGATTTTCAACTCTTCAATGGCAATTTCATGGAAAAGTCCATCGATTGCTTTTTGGGTCACGTACGTTGATAGATCGGCCTCTATAGGAGTGACAAGTGGCACTTTGTTGTATCTGCCGATTACGTCACTCCAATATTTGGTCGCACCTACCTTTTCCAGGCTAGACTGGATTACAGGCTTGAATTTGGATTCTAAGCTGTTGGTAGTTTTGCCTTCAAAATACTGGGTGGCTGCATTCTTTTCGCCGAGCAAAATATTTCTTACATCAGTGATGGTCATCTGCTTGATCGCATCTACAAATATCGGCTTTGCTTCTTTGGCAGCGTCCTCGGCAGCCCGGTTCACGCTTAGGATTACCTGATCACAGAGATTTCCCAACCCAAGTGTACGCAGTGTGTTTTCAACTTTCTTGGCTTCTTCAGGAAAAAGGATTTTCACAGCCAAATTACCGAAGTATCCGTTTTCTTTGGAAAGTTCCCCGGAAGCATAGCTGGTGCCGTATTCCAGTGCTTGCTTGAGACCTGAATTGATCTCTGAGTCAGTGGGTATGCCCATATCCAAAGATTTGCTCAAGTGATTTAGGGTGTCACAGCTCCCCAAAAAAAACATAAAAACAAGGCTCAGTATAATGGGTGTTTTTTTGAATGTGGTGTTTTCTGAATTCATAATTGTAGGCATCGTTAAGACTGTCTCCAAGCAACAATAGTTCCTCAATTAAGTTTTGTTTTTGGAAGATGTGAAAAATGGGGAAAGTTTATTCGATTAGCGTATTCTCAATCAATAAGTAAAGATATTTTTGGTGATTTAGAAACCCAGTGAGTAAGTATTGGTTTTTTCATTTTCACAGTAAAATCAATATAATTTTTGAAATACCGCAATATTTCATTAAAATAGCTGACAAAGTGTTAATCAGATGAACCTTCGACTCAATTCGGAATTCGGTACCCTAAAAGCTGTGTTGATGCACAGGCCCGGGAAGGAAATAGATAGGCTAACCCCCTATAATAAAGAATATTTGTTGTTTGATGATGTTCCTTACCTAGAGGCATTGCAACGGGAGCACGATACTTTTTCCAATCTTATCAAAGAATCCACAGGCGCCCAGGTATATCAGCTCCGTGAAATGCTGATCCGGGTTCTATATGATCAGCAGATCTTGTTGGGGCTGATGCGTGAATCTTTGGCAAGATCAGGGATGGTTCATCTGGCAGAAGATATTTTGGAACGCTATTCCACAGCTGAGTGTGCAGGGATTTTGACTGCGGGATTGAAAGTCCATGAGCTTAGGAGAAAATTGCCTAAACTGAATGCAGGGGAATTGATGGAGTTTGCCTTTGTGATTTCCCCATGTCCTAATCTATATTTTCAGCGCGATCCTATGGCACTGACTCCGGGCGGGATTATTTTCTCCAGTATGCGTATGGAGGGCAGACAGCGTGAGGCGGATCTGCTTCGGACTATTTTTGAAAATTATCCTGATTTCAAGGGGCAGATCAATAAACTCTACCCAGTGGAAGGGCATGATACACCTCCAAGCATAGAAGGTGGAGATGTGATCATCTTGTCACAGAAGGCCATAGCCATAGGCAATTCTGAGCGCACACACGAAAAAGCCATATATCATGCCGCAAAGGCATTGCTGGCGGAAGGGACTGTGGAGCGGGTATATGAAGTCCATCTTCCGCAGAAACGGCAGTATATGCACCTAGATACTGTGTTTACTGTTCTTGATGAAAACCTGGTACTCACTTATCCGGATGCCATGAATTCCGTGTTGCAGACCTCCCTATATACACTGAAGGAAAGCAACGGGGACAAGATCCACATCAAGCGTGAGGTGCTCAAGGAGTCCTTGCTTACCGTGCTTGAGCGGGAAATCCCACATTTGGAGATTTTGCATACTGCTGATGGCAACCCTGATTATGCGATGCGGGAGCAGTGGTTTGATGGGGCTAATGTCTTTGCGATAGGGCCTCGCAGAGTGATATCTTATAACAGGAATATCCATACCAACCGAGCGCTGAGAAATATGGGGGTGGAAGTATTGGAGATACCTTCCTCGGAGCTTTCACGTGGACTGGGCGGGCCAAGATGCATGACTATGCCGATCAGCAGGTCGAGAGTTTGAAGGAAGTGTGAAATAAAAAGTATGAAGTCTAAAAGTTTCAGCCTTCAAAAGTCACCTTTCTGAATTGCTCTAGTTATCGAAGAAAGATCTTCTTCTCGATACTTTCAGATCCTGAAGAATGGAGGACTTCACTCTTATGTCAATATTATAGGAGGTGAATGCCCCAAAAGGAACCCAGTTCACGTTCATCTGCCAGCAATGAAGGTCTCTGGCAATACCGATCATAGTTTGCGTTAGCTTTTGGGTTTGGGCATCAAATCCTGTCGAGAAGTTGAGCTTCCACTTCTCAGAAAGTGAAAAGTCCCCGTTCATGTTTATAGTTTGCGTAATATTCTTCCTCCCTGAGGCTGGCTTGCTATAGGAGAGGACATAGCCAAATGAAACGTTCCATGGAATATTCCAATCTATGTATTGGCTAGGGTCTGTTGCGATTCTGTTGATTTCACTTTCCACAAATTCATTCATCACGCCGCCTTGCTCCATAAATTGCTGCGTGATTTCATCTCTCACCTCTCCGGGATTTTGGGCACTATTCGGATTGATAGAGGCATTCATATTCAGGGAAGCATTTCTTATGGTGCCGATCCCTTGTCCGTTCTTCCAGGCGAATTGATTGATGGACCTAATCATAGGTTCACCTCTGGAGTCAGTAAAGGTGCCCGTGGCATAAGGGTCGAGTGTGGAACTCATATTCACGGACAGTTTTCGGTTGAAAAAGCTTGTTCTGGCGCTGATACGGATAGGTGATAAGTTGAAAGAATCGGCTGCGAAATTATAACTTCCACCCAAATCAATGTTTTCCAACAATGGTATTTTCTTGGTAGGGTTATCCCCTGTGGAATCTGCTTTGTTTAAGACTTTAGCTTCCAAAACACTTCGGATACTGAAATTCATAGATCTGCTTTCACCCATAGGTGCCCCGCTATAGGAGAAGCCTGCCTGCCGTGAAAACAGCCGCATGTCTCCTTCTTCATTGGTTTGTACTTCCTGATAGTAGCCATAGGAAGGATCCGAGAAATCCGGAGTGAAACTGAAACTCAAGGATGGCTGAATGTGATGGCGTATTGCCTGGATTGCCCCTTTTTTGAAGTTGAAAAAACCATAGATATTGGTGTTTAAGGCAAAAGCAGTAGAATAGAATGTCACCCTGTTGAAGCCATCTTCCAGGATTTTATCCACTCTTTCTTCCTCAGGATTGTAGAAGTAATTGATTCTCTTCAGATACCATAGTTCTGTCAGGTTGGCTGAAGCAGTTCCGGTAAAGTACTTAAACAAGGTGAAATTAGAGCTAATGGGAATCCTGTTCCTTGCACCGGTATTTGCGTTTTCCAGCAAATACTTGAAGTTAGATGGAGTGAAAGGCACCAAATCCGGGGCTTCAGTATTATCGACCAGGTTTGGATCTACACCGAATTCCTGAGTGACCTTATTGGTGATGCTGTTTTGAAGATCAAAATTATATGAGATGTTCAACGTCTTCAAAGGCTCAAACTTCATGTTTTTGAATGGACTTTGTCTATTCATAGACACAGCCATAGTTGGTAAATTCAGCTGTACCTCCCCCGTCTGCACACTTTGGGAGTGACGCATACTTGCACTCAGGGAGAAAGGTGTTCCGGCAAAAGTCTTGGTATAGTTGATATTCGATGATAGATCCGAAGTCACGTTGTTTGTGAAGTTATTGGGATTGACGATGTTATTGAAATAACTCGTGGAGCCGGCATTCACTGAAGCAGAGAAATTACTGTTACCGCGGGACACAGGGTTATGTGACCATTGGATTCGGAAAGTGTTGTAATCCACAGGGTTTAGTTCCGTTTCTGGAGATTGAAACTTTTGGAAATCAATATTGAATGATCCCCCAAACCTATAGCGTTTTTTGTAGGCAGCCTGAGCTTTGAGACCCCAACCACCATTGGAGAATATATCCCCGGTTACCCGTGCATGGACATAATCATTGATTGCGAAATAATACCCTAAATCACGCAGGTATAGCCCTCTTTTCTGTTCCTGTCCATAGGATGGGAAGATCAGTCCTGAAGCTTTTTCTTCGGGGGTATTGGGAATGATGCCGAACGGCAATCCCACAGGCGTAGGTATCCCATTGAAATAAATATTAAAAGGCCCTGAAACCACTTGGCCGCCCTCTACAGACTTAATTTTATTGGAAGAAATATGCCAGTGCGGAGTCGTGAGTGTACAGGTAGTGTAGTACCCGTGGTCCATATAGATGCTGCCATCAGCTGTCTTCTTTATGGTTTCTCCTCTTAAAATACCGTCTTGCTGCTCAGTGACCACATCCTTGATGATCGCTTTTTGGGTTTTAAAATTGTATCTCATTTCCTTTCGGATCTCATAGGAAGAATTACCGTCCTTGAAGAAAGGGTTGCCAGTAATATTCCCTAGACTATCAGTGACCCCTGAAGCATACAATTCTGAGTTTTTCCAGTCTATGACGATAAGATCTGCCTCCAATCTCATGGCCCCGTATTCAAACCAAGCTTGTTTATGGAGATAGATTTTGTTTTCCGTGAAATCCGAAACGATACTATCTTCTCCGTAATATGTTATATCCGTGGTAATATCACTCCTGGGCACAATTTTTGTCGAATCCGAAGACACAAGCGTATCGATAGGATTGGGTATAGTATCCAGATCAATCAGGTCCCGAGACGGTGGGGTCAAAGTATCAGGCAGAGTTATTGGTTTTTCTTCGATATTGCGGACTGGATTTTGTGCAGTTACCGCCAGCGGGATAGCCACTAGCCCCAAAAAGCAAAATAAAAAGAGCCTGAATGCCTGCACTGTTGCTTACGCTTTATTTAATTTGAGTGAAATTTCGTGTAAAGTTAATTTTATTGCCCTCATGGAACGGTCCAAAAACAAAAAAATTCTTCTTAGTCTGATTTTATGTATCCCATTTGTGTTTGGAGGTTTTATCACCAACGAAACAATGATGCCGAAGTTTCGGATGAAAAAGATAGTTCTTGATGCAGGACATGGTGGTAGAGATCCAGGGAATATTGGCGCTAGAGCAAAAGAAAAAGACATTAATCTTGCGGTTACTTTACTGGTGGGGAAATATATCAAAGAAAATCTGCCTGACGTCGAAGTAGTCTATACCCGAAAGGACGACAGCTTTCCGACCTTAAAAGAGCGTCCGATGATCGCAAATAGAAACAAAGCAGATCTATTTGTTTCCATTCATTCTAATTCTGCAACAAATAAATCGGCTTATGGTACCGAAACATTTGTGATGGGAACCAAGCATTTCGAATCTAACTTTGATATCGTAAAGCGTGAAAACTCGGTGATTCTATTGGAGGATAATTACGAGGAAAACTACGAAGGGTTTGACCCGTCTAGTCCGGAATCATACATAATGTTCAACTTGATGTCAAAGGTTCACTTCGAAAATTCGGTCTCTCTGGCGGATAACATAGAAAAACAATTTAAAGATAGAGTAGGCCGTAAAAGCCGAGGAGTAAAGCAGGGGCCTTTCTACGTGCTATGGACTCCATCCATGCCTTCTGTTTTGGTGGAGTTGGGTTTTTTGTCCAATACCACTGAAGAGAGATTCTTGATGAGTCAGGAAGGCAAGGAGTACATGGCATCCGCGATCTTCAGGTCTATCCGAGATTATAAGGAATCTATTGAGGCCAATTAATTTCCGATCGTAAAGTAATCACCTAGCCCTTTCCTTTCTCAGGATAGGGCTTTTTTGTGGGGTAGTTACCCTAGTGTTTTCGGAGCAAGTAATTATTCATCCTCTATGCCACTCAAAGGCCTCTTCAAATCGATTGCCATCATGAGTTAAAATCGAATCTGCCTCATTCCTATCGTTTTCAAATCTATCAGAAGTAAGGTGTTGACTTGTTTAAATTGTTCCATGATTAATTGAGTCACAAGATTGCACATATACAATCCCACGATTCCGGGCACATGCCCCATCACACCGTTTTCGGAACAGCTTGGTACATCTTCTGGGTTAGGCGGTTCTGGAAATAGATCACGCAGATGCTTGCTCCCTTTATAATTAAATATCGCTATTTGTCCCTGATACCCTAAAATGCTACCGTACACTAGGGGTTTGTCCATCTTCACGCAGGTATCGTTGACTATATACCGCGTCAAGAAGTTGTCACAGCCGTCCACGATGAGGTCGTAATCAGCAAAAATTTGCTCCGCATTTTCTTCTGACAGCACTACAGGGTAGGTGTTAATGGAAACATACGGGTTTTGCTTTGTCAATTTTGCCCGTGTTACCTCCACTTTGGGCATTCCTGCATCATCAGGTGTAAATAAAATTTGACGGTGGAGATTTGATATCTCAACTACATCAAAATCAACAATGCCTATGGTTCCTACACCCATTGAAGTTAAATACTGAAGTAGTGGCGCACCCAAACCCCCGGCACCGATGACTAGCACTTTTGCTTCTTTCAGCATCGTCTGCCCAAGTAAGCCCACATCCTCCAGCATCACTTGTTTATTGTAGCGGTTAAATTCTTCTCTGCTAAGCATAATTCTCACTGAATTTTCTGTCCCAGTCTTTGTGGACTGCCTCGTATCCTTTGCCTTTGATCAATTCCGCAATTTCTTGAACCGAACGCTCATCCGAAATCTCAAACTGCTCCAGCGATTCAGGTTCTACCGAGTAGCCCCCGGGATTTGTTTTTGATCCTGCGCTCATGGATGTGACTCCAAGCGGAATGATATTGTTTCTAAAGTGCTCCGATTCTCTAGTGGAAATCGACAGTTCCACATCTTCGTTGAACAGGCGGTAAGCGGTCAATAGTTGCACCAAGTGTTTGTCCGTTACGATTACGTTGGGTTCTATGATTCCCTCAGCAGGACGCATTCGGGGAAATGAAATCGAGTATTTTGTTTTCCAGAATTTCTTTTCCAGATAGTCCAGATGGACAGCACAGAAAAAAGAATCTACCCGCCAATCTTCCAGTCCTAGTAGCACACCCAATCCGATTTTATGGATTTCAGCCTCGCCTATTCTATCCGGTGTTTCCAAGCGGTAATCGAAATTTGATTTTTTCCCTTTGGTGTGATAGGTCTTGTACACTTCTTTGTGATACGTCTCCTGATAGACCAACACGGAATGTACTCCCGCGTCATGTGCCTGACGATATTCTTCCACACTTAGGGGCTGGAATTCTATCGAAATATTGGCAAAATAGGGCTTTACGATCTTTATAGCCTTTAGAAAATACTGGATGTTCACCGTATGGTTCGCTTCGCCGGTGACCAATAAGATATGGTTAAATCCATCTTTTTTGATGGCTTCAATTTCTCTTATAATTTCCTGGTCAGAGAGGGTCTTGCGCCTCACTTTGTTGGTCAGACTGAATCCGCAGTAGGTGCAGATATTATTGCATTCGTTGCTCAAATACATGGGGGCATAGAGCTGTATCGTTTTTCCATAACGCTTCTGTGTCAGCGCACTCGATTTGGCTGCCATCTGCTCCAAATAAGGTTCTGCAGCAGGAGAAATCAGAGCCTTAAAGTCTTCCAAGGAAAGTCTCGAAGCTGACAATGCGTAAAGCACGTCTTTCTCTGTCTTGGAATAAATCGATTCCTTGACCGCGTCCCACGATAGTCCGTTGAATATGTCTACAAAGCTACCCATTCAAAAAAGACGTTAAGGGGCTTGATGCAATCGCTGAAGACTGGATCTTGCCTAATTTTGATTCATACGCTAAACGTCCGGCTATTACCGCCATCTTGAAAGCGGAAGCCATGTCTGCGGGGTTGCCTGCTACCGCAATTGCAGTGTTTACAAGAACGGCATCCGCTCCCAGTTCCATCGCTTTCGAGGCATCTGAAGGGGCTCCGATTCCAGCATCCACTATCACGGGAACACGGCTTTGTTCGATTATAATTTCCAAAAAGTCGATTGTCCTCAGACCTTTGTTAGTGCCAATCGGCGAGCCCAAGGGCATTACAGCTGCGGTTCCTGCATCTTCCAGTAGCTTACACAACACAGGATCTGCGTGAATGTAGGGAAGCACAATAAAGCCCTGTTTCGCCAATTCTTCCGTCGCTTTCAAAGTTTCTATTGGGTCGGGCAACAAATACTTTGGATCGGGGTGAATTTCAAGTTTCAACCAATTCGTCTCCAATGCCTCCCTTGCCAATTGAGCTGCAAAAACAGCTTCTTTCGCATTTCTCGCTCCCGAAGTGTTGGGCAGTAAGTTTACTGACTCGGGTAAATGGCCCAAAATGGAGTCGGTATCGGTTTCCAGATCAATTCGTTTCAATGCAACTGTCACCAATTCGGAACCTGAGTTGATAATGGCATTTTGCATTTCGATGGGCGAACCAAACTTCCCGGTTCCCAGAAAAAGGCGTGAATTGAATTCCTTGTCTCTGATTTTAAGCGGGTTCATAGAGTATCGTATTTATGTGGTCCACAATTTCTTTTTTATTGGTTGAGCTGGTCAAAACCCCGGATAAAGCAATTCCACTGATTCCCGTCTGTAGAATGGTGGGAATGTCTTCTACCTGAATTCCACCAATTGCCACAATAGGTGTTTTTCTTTGCTCTTCATCCAGCTGCCCGATCAGACTTCGGTAACCTTCCAGTCCGAGTATTGGGCTCAGTTTTGATTTTGTAGTGGTAAATCTAAAAGGGCCTAGCCCAATGTAATTACAGCCTTCTTCTATGCGCTGCACCACATCTTCTAGCGTATTGGCCGTTCCCCCAATGATTTTGTCATCACCCAAGGTCAAGCGTGCTTGTGGAATCGCCGTGTCTGTCAATCCCAGATGTACTCCATCGGCATTAATTTTTTTAGCCAGATTCACGTTGTCATTTAGGATAAAGGTTGCGCCGGATTGGGCACATAAGGACTGTACTTCCAATGCTGTTTTTTCGACAATTTCATCCGAAAAATTCTTCATCCGCAACTGAATCCATTTCCCACCTGCAGCCAATACTTCTTTGCAGCACGTGAGGTGTTCTTCAGGTGTCTGACCCTGTGATATGTACTGAAATCTATACATGATGATATCCCAATAAGGTATGATTACTGTTCAAAACTTTTTCCAAATATGCTTTTCCCCTCCGACAAGATTCTGTCAGAGAGTGCCCCAGAGCCAGATTAGAAGCTATCGCAGCAGACAATACACAGCCTGTTCCGTGCTTGCTGTTTGTACTCTCCTCAGTTGGTAAAAACTCAGTGATCTGTTTGCCTTCATACAAATAATCCACGCCCTTTCTAGTTGTTCGGTGTCCTCCTTTCAAAAGAACGGTGCAGTATTTCGCCAATTCACTTGCGGCTTTTTCCTCCGTTTTTTCGCCCGTTATCCATTTCACTTCTTCCAAATTGGGTGTAATCAAGTAGCATTTCTCCAAGCTTTTGTAAAAGTGCTCTCTCGATGAAAAATCGAACAACTCAAATCCTGCTGACGCTTTGAATACCGGGTCAACCACAATTTTTATAGAGGGGAAATGCTGATTTACATAGCTTACAATCTTTTCTAAATAGTCTGCATTGGGCAAAATCCCTGTTTTAACCACGGTAACTGGATACTTCTTCAATAAGACCTCCAGTGCTGCCAACACATCGGTTACTTTCTCCCAGCGCATAGCTAAAAAGCTGTCTTCCGTTTGCAGGGTAATTCCCGAGCATATGGCAAGACCATAGACTTTGTGCTGTTCAAACGTTTTGGTGTCCGCTGTCAATCCGGCACCTCCGCTTGGGTCGAAACCTGCAATCGTCAATACATAAGGTCTATTGTTTTGCATTTTTCTGAAAGTGTGATGGTTCCCGCAGACCTGACTGCCGTCAGGCAGGTTATCGCTGAAAAGGACGCTGATCTCCGCTGATCTTACCAATTGAAGTAGCTCTTTCATCTCAGTTTGTAAAGGTTAATTCGTAGGTGTTATTCTGAAAGCCTAGTTTGACCACGGTGGACACTGAGGTTTGCGCAGAGGCCACAGTTCAGGAATAATTTCCTTGGCAATGTCCAAGCTTGTCTGACAGAGCGCCCGCCTGCCGGTGGGCAGGAAGTCGAAGTCTTATTTTTTAAATGCACTTTCTTCTCAGGTTGAGATGTTCAAATTCCTAAGCGTCTTTTTAAATGCTTCTACTTTATTCCTGCTCTGCCAGATTGTGCCGCAGAGCGCTACACCGTCAAATCCCTTTTCCAAAACCGAAGCGGCGTTTGCTTGTGTAATTCCCCCAATTCCAATCAACCGTGTTGACCTGTGTTTTCCAAAGTCAGGTTTTTCCTCCTTTTCAGGTTTGTAACCGGGTTTGGAAATGCTTTCAAAAACAGGCCCGAAGAATGCGTAGTGAAATAAGGGATTCAAGTTCTGAAACGCTTCCGGAGAATGTACAGAGGTGGAATAAACCAACGCCGTATTTTCCATTCTCCGATAATTGTTTGCTGTCAGTTTCAACCGTTCGACTTCTTTGAAGTGAATTCTGTGTATGCCAAATTCCCTGGCTATCTCATGATGCTGATGAAGCACTAGTTTTGACCTATGCTCGTCGGAAATGCCGTCTAGTAAGTATCTGAATTTCTCTTCTCCCATTTCGGGTTTGCGCAAATGAAACAACTCCAATCCTGCGGTAAATAATTGATTGATTACCGCAGGTTCATTTTTGAGTATTTCAGGACTGGAGACG
>CBFGUY010000008.1:0-46822 GCA_965651895.1 uncultured Algoriphagus sp.
ATCAGGTTGGTGGTCATTTGATCACTGATCTGGAGCTGGGAGGCAGGGATGGACTTTGCTGTACCAATTGAAATCCCTTGTGCGGTTAAATCAACGGTAGTAAGCAGAACCAAGGAGGCAAATAGAATGAGATGAGTAATTTTCATGGGAATGGATTTAAGGAGTCTCGGAATAATTACTTGTTTTCAACAATCCAGACCTGATAGCCTGCTTTGAGCTTGACTTTGACCTGCCTGATTTTTTTACCCAAGAAACTTTTGGCGGTTTCTATCCCGGCACTGGTAGCCTGGGCTTCCAAAGAATTGTCAAAGGTGCTAAAGCCCAGTCCCTGCAAGGCCTGACTTCCTGATTGGGTACTGACCTCCTGGGGAATGGAACCGGGAATCCGTATTCCTTCCATTCCGTCGGCATCATGGATGCGGAGATCTACAGGAACAATAGCATCTGCTATCCGGATATGGCGGATGGAAATCTTCAACCGGTCCCCGTTTAAAGAAGCAATGCCATACACCAGCTGGTCTTTGGGCAGTAGGGTTCCGGCGATGTTGGTCTCTTGGGTTAACCGCAACTTGACAGTTTCTCCGGAAACCAGGGTTTGTTCTTCATGGATTACCGTTTGGATTGATTGGGAAACATTGGGTTTTGTTACATCGGTTTCCAATCCAAAGAAGCCGTTTTGTGCTGGGCTTTTATTCTGAATAGCTGGTGCTGGGTTATCCAGACTCGTGGACTGTGGATTGGAAACTGTTGAAATGACTGGATGCGGATTCTCGTTTATTGCTTTTCTTTCTGCATCCAACCGTTGTTGAACCCGGTCTGGATGTTGGATGTCGAGTATTTTGTCCAGCAATTCTGCCATTTGCTCAAATTCGGGATCAGGTTCAGCGTGGGTGTCCTGCATTTGCTGCATCATTTGATCCAGCCGGTCCAGATCCCCATCCAAGCCTGAGTTTGATGGAATTGATGTGGAACTGACTTCATTAGGATGAGTAGCTGAAGGTGATGAAGGTTCAGGGCTCTCAGAAAGGGTTCTGTTAAGTGTTTCCAGTCTTTCCAGTATCAATTCTTCCTGGGTATCACTGTACAGGTTGTCGGAAGTATGCTGGTTGGGACTTGTTGGTATCCCTGTTGATTCCAATGATGGATTGGATCCCATTTCTGTTTCAGCATTGAATGCCATCCGGTAGTAGGGATCTTTTTTGACTTCCTGGAGGTATCGGGTGGAGTCATCATTGGAACGTTGGTAATGTTCCATTTTATCCATGGCTTTTTCTCCGGTTTTTGCTATTCCAGGAAGTTCCAGATTGAAGCCTTTCTGGGCAGTATCGACGGGGAAATCACCTGGATTTTTGCCTCCTCCCAGTGCCCAAAAGGTAAGGGTCAGGAAGGGTACAGTCAGGATTGGGATCATAAGCAGCAGTTGTCGCTTTTTCCGGAATTTTTTGTTGTTTGAATCGTTCATAGCTATCGTGTTTGGATTTGTATGTCATAATTTTCAAGGGTAACCCAGTTTTCGATGAGGAATCCATGGGGATTGTGCTCACTTCTGGAAACAGTCCTTAAATAGCCTTCAGTGATCAATTGTCTGGTGACAATGGACCCTGTACGGGTAAGAACCTGCTTGCCGTAGTACCTGAAATAATAAGGGGCTTGCTCCAGGTCGACTTGTACACTGTCAGTCTGGATTTCCTGACTGATATTTCCGGCAATGATGTTGGAGTAGTAATTGCTTTCCCGCAGGTTGTCATATTGTCTTTTCGCAGAAGCATCAGCCAGATAGAGTGCCTTGGTTGTATTGGAACTGATCACTTTTTCGTCTGGGTCCAGCGTGAAGAAATACCGGTGGAAAGTTGAAATGTGGTCCTTAGCCTCGACAGAAAGGTTTTCTCTTCTGTCAGTCAACAAAGCTTCCAATACCTTTCCATTGGCCAGGATATATACTTTTTGCTGCAATGCGGCAGTCAGTTGCTGGCTTTGGTATAGGGTAAAACCAGAAAAGAGTAGGCATCCGATGATTATAGCGAGCGTGAAAAGCCGGATTTGACGGAAGGCAGTATCGATATTTTTTGGTTTGGTAAACATGTCCTGCTGGATTAAGAGTTGCCTTTTAGTTTGTCGGATTGATACTTGTCTTGATCTGGAAAATAACCCGAGGAAGTGCCATGAGAGGACATGGATTGACGGAGTTTGCCGGCTTGATCTCCCAAATAGTCTGCTGCCATGCTGGCTCCTATCCCGGCCAATACAGCTCCTGTTCCTGCCGCAGCTACCATGTTGGTTGTTCCTCTGGAAAAAAAGCTTGAAACTTTATGTGGTAGAGCTCCTCCTGAGGCAGCGTGGACAAGGTAGTTTGCCACTGACGGGACGGTGAAATAGCCGATGATCCCGATGATCAAAAAGATCAGGTACCCTGTATCTGTGGCTGAGAAGAAGGTATCCCCGGTACTTTCAATTTGGCCGATATCCAGCACCAGCATTTTTTTCTGTATAGTGCTGATGATTGCCCCGAAGATATTGGCCACGGGAAGCCAGAGGTAGATGTTGATGTAGCGAGCCAGCCAGACGGTCAAGGTATGATGGAAGCCGTCATATACAGAGAGTCCAAAAACCAAGGGACCCAGAATGGATAAAACAACCAACTGGAAGGTTCTCAGTGTATTGATGCAGAGCGCTGCTGCTTCAAAGAGCAGTTGTAAAATCTCAGCAAGTGCCTGCTTGATCCAGTGTTTGAAGTTGAAACTCCATTTTGCACCTTCAAATTCTAATTTGCTGCTGAGGGATTCCCACCAGGATTTACCTGAATCACTGCCCTCAGGTAATCCTTCGGTATATTTGAGCCATTTCTCATAGTCTCCTTCGTGGTGGTTGTTGCGGAACATCACTCCCTGAATGGTTCCTTTGACAAGCTCTTCTTTGTGTTTTAACAGATTCTCGATTGCAAGATTAGAATTGTCCATCATTACTTCTGTGGCGGTGACCGTTGGGTTCATCACTCCGTTGATTAGGGAAAGGACTGATGGGAATAACAGGATACAAAAGCCGATGACAAAGGGGCGGAATAGGGGGTAAAGATCGATGGGTTCCGCGTTTGCAATGGATCGCCAGACTCGGGAGGCGATATACCATAAAGCACCAAAGCCAGCTATTCCCTGTGCCACACTGATCAATTGGCTACACAGTGGCATCATCTCGGTGTATAGCTCTTCCAATACACCATGGAGTCCCCTGTCATAGCCCACCTGGGCATGGGAAGTCAGTGGAATAAGGAAGGAGGATAGAATGATAGTGATGGATTTAAGAAGTGCTTTCATGGTGCATGGTAGGATTAGTTGTCGCTTTTTTGGTAGAGGTTCCTGATTCCATCCAGTTCCTGTTTGGCTCTGGATAGGCTGATGGCCAGCACCTGTGTTTCCTGGTTGAATGCGGTCAGGAAAATCAGCTTGTCCTGAATATCCAGGTGGATGCGGTCTATGGCTTCCAGCCGTTCTTCATCGGACATTCTCAGTTTTCCGGCAGTCAAGACCAGCGTCAGTTCATCGAGTTGTTGCAGGCTTTTTTCAAAAAGATTTCCATAGACCTGGGATAGGTAAGAGATTTCATTTGCGGTAAACTGGCCTGAAGCTTTGAAGCCGGAAAATGCCCGTTTGTAATCCCTGACCAGCTTGATCTGATAGCTGATGATTTCTGCAACTTTGTGATAGTTTTTTACTGTAGGGCTGACCTGAAGAAGTTGATTGAGGAAGGCTTCATGCAGGCTGAAGTTTCCCGAGGCCAGGTTTTCGATCTGGGAATAGCCAGTTCTCAGGGTGGTGTACCCTTTCTCCAGATCAGTCAGGATCTGCTTGAGTTGGCTCAGCTTGGTGACATTGAGCAGGAGTTGTGCAGCCTCTTCGGCCTGGGCATTCGAAGGTTGAAGCCCAAGAGATAGATAAAGTGGGATAAGTAAAATGATTAATCGTTTCATGGCAACTTTTAATCTTGGTTTGGAAAATAGAGACTTTTGCGTTTTTCGATTGCCCTGGATTCATTGCGTCGGGAAAGGCTTAGATTATGGCAGTTCTGGTAAAACCGGATGGCATAGCTATGGGCTTCCTGCATCCGAGCATGGATTTGGTTGAGTTGATTGATTCGTTCCGAATCACTGAGATTCAATTGATCCTTTTCAAGCAGGGTTTTCAGATCAAGCAGGATCTGGTAACAGTCTTTAGTAATGGACTGAAGCACATGCCGGATGACTTTTTCTTCTGAGGCAGTGAACTTATTTTCCTGAAATAGCCTATTAGGAATCGGCAGAGTCAGCTGCCTGGTTTTCGAATACAGGGCGATTGTTTTTTCTGCTTCCGGATGATTTTTGATGAGGGGATTGACGGCAGAAAATGAGTTGAAATAAGTTTCGTGCTGGATGAAATCACCGTTTTGAATTGTATGCACCAGTCCCAATCCTTTGGATGCTACTTCATAGCCTTCTTTGAGCACAGCTCCATAGGCTTTCAAGGCAATAATCTGTTCTGCGAGATACTTTTTTTTGGTATCTTTTTGCTTCCACCATTCTTCAAATGTTTGGGAATGGGTTGGAAGGGTCATGCTGGCGAGATAGAAAATTAGAATCATTCTTTTCATGATATTGTATCTTTATCGGTTGATTCCGTAGAGATTTTGGATCTGAAGCAGTTCCTTGGTGTTTGCCGCCCGTTTCAGGCTTAGCTGCCCGTTGCTGAGATTGAAAGCAATCAGATCCTGGTAGTTTTGGTCCACCTTGTTGGCAGTTTCATTGATCAATGCCAGGCGTTCCCCCTCGCTCATCTGCAGGGTAAAGGATCTGACCAGAAGAGACATCTGGTCCAGATTTTCCACCGTGGTTGCCAAAATGCCTGCATATACCTTGGCCATGTATTCTTTTTCCGATATGGTGAAATGCCTGTCCTGTTGGATAACTGTCCAAACCTTTTTGTATTCTGACACGATGCGGGCTTGTTTTTGGGATATGTCTTTTACCCGCTGAAAGCCTGAAATCGCTGATTTAACAGTCTGCAATTCGTTGAAATATTTTTGGTATAGGTCCCGCTGCTTTTCGGTCCAACCGGCGATTTGCTCCAGCTTGAGTTTGGATAAGGTGTTTTCGAGTACCTTCTGGGCATTCTGCATCCAGAGTACTTTGTTTTGCTCGCGCTGGATTTTTAGGTCCATCGCTACAATGACTTTTTTCACACCCGCTTTGATAATTTCAAGTATGGCCATGGGAACTGCGGCCTGACTGGGCTGGGGAGATAGTGTAAGCGATGAGCACAATAAGGTTAGAATCAGACCTCTTCGGAGTATATTTCTGTGGATTTTCATAAGTGAATGGTTTCGGGTTAGGTAGTTGATTCGGCACAAAGGGCTGCAATTCCCTTTTGGATGGAGCCGAAGCGTTCGGCGTATTCCATGACTCTGATCTTTTCGGTTTCCTCGGTGGTATAGGCCAGGTATTCTTCTTTGGATACCTCGGTGCGGTAAACTTTGGAAAGCGTGCCTCCCAGACTGATAAACACTTCCTTGTACTTGCGTTTGGGGTCATTGGCTTTGTTGACCGAAAGTACCATCGCCCGTTCCTTATCGGTAAGTCCAAGGAGTTGCTGGATCTGGTCGAACTTGTTCTGATATTTTGACTGATCCAGCAGGATCTTACAATCACTGTTGTTGATGATGGCCTGTTTCACTACAGGTGAGCTGATGATGTCTTCCACTTCCTGGGTGACCACGATTGCTTCCCCGTAGAACTTGCGGACAGTTTTGAACAGGTATTTGATGTATTCAGCCATGCCTTCCTTGGCGATGGCTTTCCAGGCCTCTTCGATCAGGATTAATTTGCGGATGCCTTTTAGCTTGCGCATTTTGTTGATAAAGACCTCCATGATGATAATGGTCACCACGGGGAAAAGGATAGGATGGTCTTTGATGTTGTCCAGTTCAAAGACAATAAAGCGTTCCTGGAGCAAGTTCAGGTTTTCTGAGGCATTTAAGAGGTAATCAAATTCACCACCTTTGTAATAGGGGCGCAGAACATAAAGGAAATTGCCAATGTCAAAGTCCTTCTCTTTTACCTGATCGGATGTGAGTGTTTCCTGAAAATCCGATTGCAGGTATTCATAAAAACTGTTGAAGCATGGGAATAGGGAAGGGTTGATTTGCAGTTTTTCGTAATAGCCCTTTAAGGCATTGGAAAGGGCGACGTATTCACTACGCCTGAAGGTCTCATTGTCTTTTTTCCAGAGGGCAAGTAAGAGGGTTTTGATGCTTTCTTTCTTCTCGGTGTCCAGTTGATCTCCTTCCACTATGAAGAAGGGATTGAAACGGATAGGGTTGTTTTCATCATAAGTGAAATAATAACCTCTGACCATATCACATAATCCTTTGTAAGAGTGACCCACATCCACCAACACCACATGGGTGCCCTGCTCGTAATAACTTCGGATCAGGTGGTTGGTAAAAAAGGATTTACCGGACCCACTGGGGCCGAGGATGAATTTGTTTCGGTTGGTGCAGATCCCGCGCTTTACAGGTTCATCGGACAAGTCCACATGGATAGGCCTTCCGGTTTGGCGGTCACCCAATCTGATTCCGAATGGACTGATGGAGTTTTGATAGCCCGTTTCCAGATTGAGAAAGCAACTCGCCTGTTCCACAAAGGTGTCAAAGGTGTCATTCATTGGGAAATCCGCACCGTTTCCGGGTATTCCTGCCCAAAAGAGCTGTGGGGCTCCGACGGTTTCCTCCTTGACCGAAGCCTCCATCTGGGAGAAGGCGGAGCCTACCTGCTTTTTGATCTCTGAAAGCTGGCTGGGATCTTCCGTCCAGGCCAGGATATTGAAATGTGCTTTGACCGGAATGCGTTGCTGACTGATGGCTTCATTGAGAAAATCATTGGTAGCATCCCGCGCGATGGTGTTTTCCCTGCTATAGTTGGCAAGAGACTGGAGCCGGAGCCGTTTGGATTCCAGTTCTTTCAAGGTTTGTTGCGTGTCACCGGTAAAGATGTACTGGTTGTAGATATGGTTGCAGGGGAGCAACTGGCCTAAGGAAGAGGCAAAACCCACACTGAATTTGCCGGTGTCAGTGCTGTATTTATCGTAGTTGATCCGGGAGCCACAGAGCAATGGGAGGTCATCAGGTTCACTTATGCTGAAGATCCTGCAGGATTTATTGCCGACCTGAAGGCTGGGTTTGAAACTGATATCGGAAATCCAGGTAGGTTTGTTATCGCCAGCAAGGCTGCAGTATTTTTCCAGAATGCCTGCCTGTGTTTGGGTGCTGTAAAGGCAATCCTCTTTTAGTCTGCTAAGGCTAACAAATCCACTATCGGATAGAATCCTTTCAAACTGCCCGCAGGCATCCAGAAAATCAGGGAGTGCATGCGGTAAGCTCAGCTGTTCAGGAATGATATGGGAGCGGAGTAAGGTGGAAAAAAGACTGCCGGATGGTTTTCTGTTTTTTGGTTTTAGGGTAAGAAACAGGTAGCAGGAATGATCGAGAAATGGTCTTTCATGGAAGAAGCGCTCACTGCTTCTGTTCAGAAAACTTTGGTTGTCTTTACTGAAATCTGCCTGATGATGACTTTGGGTAAACCAATCCTGCTTATGGAGAATACTGTTTTTGGGCAGGGTTTTAATTGCCTTGATCCAAGCCTGATGAAATGCTTCGTAATCCCGGTCACTGAGGGTAAAGATTTCAGGAAGGGTTGCCTGATAGGTCACTGTGATATCCCCCATTTTTGAAAGGATACAGTCCTGCTCTACGCTAAGAATAGGGAAATGCTTTTCCAGTAATCGTTCCATGGGATTCAGTGGTTTGGAAATGAGGGATTGATTTAGCTTTGGGATATGGTGGTTATTTGCTTGTGGTTTTCACCTTTCGGAAAATCCCTCTGGATTTGAGGCGGATGGCGTGGGGAACTTGGCGGTAGGCCAGTTTTTTGCCCAGTCCATATTCCCCATAGGTTTTGCTGAGCCGGTATATCTGGACGACCAGGATCGTTCCTGAAGTCCCTACCAAGGCAAGGCAGATAAACGGATTGATTCCGAGTATATAGAGAATGGCAAAAAGGATAAGTAGTGCCAGCACACCGGCAGCTAGGCACCAGATGTACTGGGCTTTTAATCCCTTAAATTCAATGGGTTTGTTGATCCCTTTATTGATTTTGTAGATGCTGTTGGACATGGTTTTGGAGATTTGGGTAGGTGGTTGATTAGACTCCGAAGAAGGATTTGATCACGGTGGTTACTACCACCAAGAATACGCAACTGCCAAACCAGGCTGCAGCGACTTTTCCGGTATCAGGATCTCCGGCATTCCATTTTTGGTAGACTTTTACCGCGCCGATAAGTCCCAGGATGGCTCCTATGGCGTACATCAGACTGGTGCCTGCTGTGAAGTAACTTCTGACTTGTCGGTCTGCTTCGGCTATTCCTGCCAAGCCATCCTGGGCCTGTACTGAGATGGAAATAAATAAGGGGAGCAATGCTGAGAAATAGGCTTTGCTACTTGTTGGTTTGAGGAGGTTTGGCTTTTTCATGGGTATGGATTTTAGAAGTGTTGGTTTGAAGGAGGTTGTTTTAAAAGTCGATATAATGGAAGGCGATTATTCGATCCATATTGCTTCCAGCTCAGATTCACTGATGTGGTGACGGGTTAGTTTGGGGATGTTTTCTGAGAGGTAATTACCAATGGCAACCCGGTAGGCGGGATCCCGAAGCCCGGGGTGGCTGGACAAGACCTGGCTTAACTGCCTTAACAGCTGGTTCTTGTCTGTCATTTTTCCCGCTCTTCCGAGTATGCCTTGGAGTTCCGCAACCGTGATCTCCAGTTCTTCAAAGCGATCAGTTTCCGTTGGTTCAGTCCTGCTCAGTTGCCGTTCATTTTCCTGCTGACCGGTTGGATTGAACTGCCTAGCTTTTCCGGAAACTAGGCTGCGGAGTTCTTTGCGATAGTATATGCAGATGATGATGAGGTAATAAGCTGTGATGCTTATTGCCAATGTGCTGAAGTAGCTGTTCCAGGTAATTGCTTCCAACATGGGATTTCTGTTTTGTTGAAGCGGGTTTGTTTCCCGCTGACAGAAGCAAATTTGTAATGTGTAAATCCTTGTTTTTTACACTGTTGTGGTAGCTACTAAAAAAAGTTTTGAAAGTTTTTTGATTGAGGGAATGTGTGTTTACTGACAGCTTACTATGTGTATATCTAGATGGATACTAGTTATTTATTCTAAGGAAAAATGATAACAGAAAATAGGGGGAGCGTTTTGGGACCTGAATTCCTCACAAAGTTAGTCCTCTGGGCTCTGGAAGACCGTAAGCTTCAGGTATAAAGTTGCTTGCTGCGCTGCGCTTTTTATTCCTTTTCATTCAGGTCTTTGTCGCCCAAGGCTTGGGGGGCTTCATAATTCATTGTTCTACAAAAACGAAAAAGATTATGGAGACTTCCGAAAGAAAAATTGGTTCTATCACGAATTTAATGGAAATCCGGCAATGAAAACCTGACCAACAGCTGATTACTCAACAGGAGAGACTGTCATTTAGCCTTTAATTCCCATGTGTGTATGTTCTCTTGTATTTAAATTAACTAAGAGTCTTGTTTTCCACTGACTTAAGGGTAGAACCATTAATTTTATGCATATCACTTATACCCAACAAAGTCTAAAAGCAACTAAAATTAATTTTAACATAAGGGTGGCTACTTCGGTTTACCATATATCGTCTTTCCGCTACACAACAAGAAAAAATGAAGTGTCTCAAATTTAATTTACGTTACCAGATTAAATCTTATTTCTATGGGCAAAATAAATAGCTTTCTCAAATTGCGTATTTAAATTTATTTCAACAGGTGACTCAAAGTTGTCGTGCCTTTTATCACTTCAACTGCCAATAATTTTAAACTTTTCGATGTTAGCATATTTTCAATTTCTTTTCGCACTTTGACTACTTCAAAATGTAGGGGACAAGGATTTTTTTCGGAACATTTCGGAAGACCCAGACTACATCCGGAAAATAGATGATCCCCATCTATAGCTTTCACCACATCTTTCAAATTGATTTTAGAATGAGTTTCATCGACATAAAAACCACCGTTTGGCCCTTTAAGGGATCCTATTATTTTAGCTTTTACCAAAGACTGGAGAATCTTTGCGGTGAATGCTTCCGGAGCATCAATTTCAGATCCAATTTCTTTTGCTCCTACCTTCTTGTCTTCAAGACTTTTGGTCCAAACATAAATGACTGACTTGATTGCATACTTAGTGGCTTGCGAAAACATCATGGATAATTTTGTCCGAAATATAACCTGCTGAGCTGAAAAGAAAAAAACCGAAAGCGACATACTCCCGGACTTTTGTTTGAAAAACCACAAAACCTTATTGACCAAATTTTTTATTTTGGAAGAAGTACCTGATCTACCACATGGATAACTCCGTTGGATGCAGATACAGTTCCAATGATTTTTGCCCCGTTTATGCTCACACTACCATCCTCAAGTACTGCTACGGCTACAGATCTGCCATCCGCAGTACCGAGATTCCTTCCATCGACAAATCCATCAGACTTGTAGACCCCTAAAAGGACATGGTACTCTAGGATATCCCGGAGCTTCCGTTGGTTTTCAGGTTTGACCAAGTCAGCCAACGCCCCTGAAGGTAATGCATCAAATGCGGCATTTGTCGGAGCAAATACAGTAAACGGGCCGACGTTTGTAAGTGCATCAACATAATTTGCCGCCTGGAGTGCAGCCACCAAAGTACTGTGATCGGCTGAAGCTACAGCTACCTGAACAATATTTGGATTTGAGACATTGTCCACTACGGCAGATTGTCCGGGACTAAGTGTTGCACCTGATACACTTTTCTGTTCTGTGGCCTGACCTCCGCATGAGCAGATCGCCAAAACCAAGAATGCCAATGGAAGGTAAAGTAGCTTTTTCATATGCAGAGTTTGGGAATTTATATATCTAAACATTAAGTAGGAGTGTTTCCTTGGGGTCTGAAAATTACAAATCAAATCTACAATACGAAGTATTAAAAGACAAATAAGTCCTTTAATATCTTTCTCTAAAACTTTTCTTCCCTATTTAGATGGAAAAGCATTCAACCATTGTTTAGAAGCTTTTGAGCACTATTCTTTGTTTTCAAGGGTAAATATCCTTGATAATTTATATACCTGATTTTTGTCATATTTACTCATATTTTATCTAAATATCTTGCACACAAATAAGATGGTTTGGTTCATCACCTCTTTATCTCTTATGAGTACATGGCTTAAATTATGGAAAACTGAAACTCTGGGCTGCTAGAATTTTACAGGAATTGCGATGGTCTGGCGAACCCTAATAGTTGCTACCATTTCACTGAGGTTTTCCTCCCCATCTGGATCAGGGAATGTGCTTTATTCTCAAAGTTGGATAGATTGGATTTAATTTTACTTTAAATCAATTCTTTTGGCCAGCAGTCTTCTATGGTTTTTCAGCTGGGGAGCTCAGGATCTTCGCCACATGCTTATCACTGATACTTGTTACTTATCATGTAACTAGCGTTTGGCTGAAATAGCAAAACCATTCTTTGTTATGGGTTTTGACATTAAGGATATGGACTACAATTTCTTTAATTTGGTTTTTCCGTTATGCAAAATTCAAATTATCAGTTCGTCTGAAGATTTAGCTTAAGTATTCTGGTTACAATATTTAAACTCCTTGAATATGGTTGATTTTAAACAAATGATTATCAGTGAGTCTAAGAATCTTGTTCCTTCATATTTTGGTTTGGTGATGGCCACTGGAATAGTCTCATTAGGAACCTTTTTCTTGGGAATGAACTGGATTGCTTACCCTCTTTTTTACCTAAACCTTGGGTTTTGTTCGATTCTGGTATTTCTAAACATTTTAAAGTTGAGCTACTTTAGGATAGCACTCTTCGCAGATCTTAAAAGTTATAATAAAGGCCCTGGTTTTTTTACCGTTGTTGCTGGATTTTCAATTTTAGCCAACCAGATGTTATTGCTGCAAACCTGGATTATTGCAGCTAAGGTTTTTTTCTGGTTAGCCTTCGGAGTTTGGGTCTTTCTATCCTATACTTTTTTTTATAGGATTACAACGACCAAACAAAAGGTTTCTATGGAAAAGGGGATAGATGGGACATGGCTTCTTATAGTGGTTGGTATTCAGGCAATAGCTGTCACTGCCGGTAATCTCATAGTTTTCTCACCGGATAGTAAAAGTTTCTTTACTTTTTTGGCTCTTAGCATGTATATGCTGGGATGTTTTTGGTATATATTCATAATGACATTGATTTTTTTACGGCTTACTTTTTTTCCATTGAATCCTGATGACCTAGGAGCCCCTTATTGGATAAATATGGGCGCAACGGCCATTACCACTTTGGCTGGGTCGGTCATATTGATTCAAGCACCTCATGGTTTGGATATAGCCGCATTTTTTCCTTTTCTAAAAGGGTTTACTTTGTTTTTTTGGGTTTTCGGTTCTTGGTGGATTCCTCTTCTCTTGACTTTGGGTTTCTGGAGACATTTTATTATGAAGGTACCTGCCCCAATGCTATATAAGGGATATAACCCAAGTTACTGGGGGATGGTCTTTCCATTGGGGATGTATACTGTGTGTACGATTAAGCTTATTGAAGCTTTAGGATTTGATTTTCTTCTTTTAATTCCAACGCTTTTTGTCTATGTTGGAATTGTGAGTTGGGTACTTATCGCATTTGGCCTATTTAATTTTGTGGCCAAAAAATATTTCCGTGTTGATTTGGAGCTCCTTATTAGGAAAGGTTAAACTAATCATTAAAAACTCTTATGATAAACCTATTGAAAACCCTCAACAAAATCGCACTAACCAAGGCGACAATAGCTGCGCTTGCTGTGATTGTCTTGGTTTTTGTCGGATCTAGGAATCTACAGAATTTTGATGCTGCTCTGATAGCCTACTTACTGGGGACAGTTTTTGCAGTTTTTGGTATAGCATACCGCTATTCGGTTTGGTTGCAAAGGCCTCCTACGAAGCTCTACTGGAAGCGTAGCATGCAGTTTCTTTTTAGTAGGGATTTCCCCTTTTATTTGATGAGGAGCTTGTCTTTGTTTTTCAAAAACATCCTCTTCCAGCGCTTTATTTATCATCGAAGCCGCACCCGATGGATAGGACACTTCCTGCTAGCAACCGGTTGTTTGATCGCTTTTGCGGTGACAATACCACTGACCCTGGGTTGGATACACTTTGAATTCAAGCCCGGCAATGACATGATATACTATGCCAAGGTCTTTGGTTTTGAGGCAGGTTCTTTTGAACTGGGATCGCTCATTGCATTTATGGCATTTCACGCACTGGTGTGGTGCTCGATATTGGTTACCATAGGAGCTGTAATGATGATGAAACGTCGTCTTACTGATGGGGGACTGATTGCTACACAGACATTGGAAGGGGATTGGCTGCCCTTGATCTTACTTATCGCAATTTCAATCACAGGGTTGGGTATTACCTATGACTATACATTTTTGCAGGGGAAAACCTACCAGTTTATGGCGGTGACTCATGCTGTTACAGTTATTCTTTTCCTGATCTGGATTCCATTTGGCAAGTTTTTTCACATTTTTCAGCGTTTGGCTCAGCTTGGAGCCAATCTTTATCGGTTTGAAGGGAAAAAGAGGGGAATGGCCATCTGTCCGCATACTCAAGAAGAATTTGCCGCAAAGCTTCATGTTGATGATTTAAAACAAGTCACAAAAGACTTGGGGTTTGACTTTACCCTAAAGGACGGAAGCAGTCATTTGGATCTTAGCCCGGAGGGGAAAAGGTCGGCATTGGCAAAAGCACATTTTGAAGTAAGAAAAAATTCCGGATCCTTCTTCGGATAAAAAATATCACCATGGCAAAATTACCTACCTCAGTAGAAAGTATTATCGATCAATTTGGACCGCACAAGGGTTACACTCCCAAAGAAGGTTTCCAAGGGGTACATGAACCTGACAAGCTGGTCAAGACACATTGTTGTTTTTGTGGTATGCAATGTGGGATTCAACTAAAAGTAAAAGACAATAAAGTAGTGGGCTTTGAACCCTGGATGGAATTTCCCTTCAACGAAGGAAGATTATGTCCCAAAGGAGTGCAGCGCTATCTTCAAAATAATCACCCGGATCGGCTGATGTATCCACTCAAACGTGTAGAGGGAAGAGGCTTTGGGCGGACCTCATGGGAGGAATCCATGAGTAAAACTGTCAGCGAAATCCAGCGAATTCAAAATACTTATGGCAAGGATGCCTTTGCTATGCTTTCGGGAGTTTCCTTGACCAATGAAAAAAGCTACATGATCGGTAAGTTTGCCCGAGTAGCACTCAAGACCAAAAATTTGGATTACAATGGTCGGCTCTGCATGGTCAGTGCGGGGGCTGGTAACAAAAAAGCATTCGGTCTGGACAGAATTTCTAATTCTTGGGAGGATCTAAAGCATGCTGAAGTGATCATCATTGCAGGAGCAAATGTGTCGGAAACATTTCCTACACTGACGCACTACATCTGGCAGGCAAGAGACAATGGAGCAAAACTGATCGTAATCGATCCACGGGTTACCCCGATTGCCCGTACTGCTGACCTTCATCTACCGATAAAGCCAGGAGGTGATTCTGCTTTGTTTGGCGCTATGCTCAAGATCTTGGTAGACAATGACTGGCTTGACCATGACTTCATTGACAATTACACCTCAGGATTCCAAGAAAGCATCGATGCGGTAAAGGACTATGATTTGGCTTGGGCAGAAGAAAAAACCGGAATACCTGCTGAAAAAATCCAGCAGGCAGCCGAATTGTGGGGTAAAGCTAAGACAAGTTTTCTCCTTCATGCCCGGGGTATTGAACACCATTCTAAAGGGGTGGATAATGTCTTAAGCTGCATCAATTTGGTATTGGCTACTGGTAGAATCGGAAAGCCTTACTGCGGCTATGGTACGATCACAGGACAGGGAAATGGACAGGGAGGAAGGGAACACGGTCATAAATGCGATCAGCTTCCCGGTAATCGTGACATCACCAACCCCGAACATCGAAAATACATCGCAGGTGTCTGGGGGATCGATGAAAAAGAAATGCCGGGAAAAGGACTATCTGCCTATGAAATCATAGAGGCAATCCACAAAGGCGAAATCAAAGGTTTAATCACGATTTGTTTTAACCCTCTGGTTTCCTTACCCAACAACAACTTTGTCCGGGAAGCACTGGAAAAGCTGGAATACTTCGTAGTTATCGACTTTTTTCTCAATGAAACCGCGAGGCATGCTGATGTGATTTTTCCGGGATCTCTTCACGAAGAGGAGGAAGGGACCGTCACCACTGCGGAGGGGAGAGTAGTCAAAATTAATGAGGCGGTTACCCCTCCCGGCGAGGCACGCCGGGACTCTGAAATCATTATCGAGCTAGCACAGCGATTAGGGGCGGACGATAAATTTGCCTATCAAAAGGCCGAGGATATTTTTAATGAATTGCGGGTCGCATCAAAAGGTGGGACAGCCGATTATTTTGGGATTACCTATGAAAAAATAGAAAAAAATATGGGGGTTTTCTGGCCATGTCCATCCGAAGATCATCCGGGGACCCCACGGCTTTGGGAAGACAAAAAATTCAGAACCTCTGATGAGAAAGCGCATTTCAACCCTGTTCCATATCGAGACCCTTCTGAAGTAGTGGACAAGGAATATCCCGTGGTAATGACCACAGGGCGTGTGGTCTCACAGTACCTCAGTGGTACCCAGACAAGAAGGATTGGCAAACTGGTTGATCAGTATCCCGAGCCTCTGCTGGAAATCCACCCAAAGTTAGCCTATCACTATGGGATCAAGGATGGAGACCAAGTCATCGTGAAAACACGACGCGGTGAAGCGACATTTCCAGCACAGCTAGTGGAGACCATTCGAGAGGATACGGTTTTCATTCCTTACCACTGGGCAGGGCTTCAATCTGCTAACCAATTAACCATTGGAACCTTAGACCCTATCAGCAAAATACCTGAATTCAAAGTTTGTGCCTGTCAGCTAATCGCGACAGGAAAAATGGCCTCGGTCAAAACCAAAGAAACAGCTTATCAAAGTTTTTAACTTAACAACCCTTTATCATGCAAAACCCTCAATATAACCAGCAAATGGAGTTTTTCGTTGACATGCAGCGCTGCATTGGCTGTCATGCCTGTGAGATGGCCTGTGCTGAGTGTGAAACAAACGGACAGGAAAGTATGATCCATATCCACTATGTGGAGCGTGCAGTGTCTGTTCAGACTACGGTACAGGTCTGTATGCATTGTGAGGATCCGGTCTGTGCAAATGTTTGCCCTGCAGATGCCATCACTAAGGATGATTTTGGTGTGGTACATACAGCCAATACATCCCGATGCATCGGCTGCTCCAACTGTGTTCTGGCATGTCCGTTTGGTGTACCAAAGAAAGAGGAGAAAGCCGAGTTGATGATGAAATGCAACATGTGCTATGACCGGACCAGTGCAGGTAAAAAACCAATGTGTGCGACTGTTTGTCCCAGTCAGGCGCTGTTTTATGGTACCCGTGAGGAGATCGAAAAGCTCAGGCCTAATAGTACTCCGGTCAATAAATTTTTCTTTGGCGAGGAAGAGGTCAATACCAAAGTAAACATCATGATGCCCAAAGGCAGTACTGCCTTACATATTCATCCTTAAATATTCCTTAGCATTATGTCAAAAGATCCCAACTCCGAAATTCCAAAATGGAAACAGGATTTTCCTATTGAGCAAAAAGAAGCGACCCACGTTTCCCGTCGGGAGTTTGCCAAGTTTCTTACCTTATTTTCCGGGGCTTTGGCTATTGGTAACACCGCCATTGTGGTCAAGTCTCTCGCTTTTCCCGAAAAACCTTTGGAAGGAGTCCATCCCATCTGTATGGAATCGGAGGTTGCAGAAGGAGAGTCTTTTCAGTTTGAAATCCAAGGTTCCAAGTCGATTCCCTACCTGCTGATCAACCTAGGTAATGGGGAGTGGAGGGCTTTTGAACAAAAGTGCACGCATCTCTCCTGCGCAGTCAAATACCGTCATGATTTAGGTCAGATAGAGTGTCCGTGTCACAAAGGGTATTTCAATCCCCGTACCGGAGACGTCATTCAGGGACCACCACCTCGCCCACTGCCTCAACTTGAGGTAATGATTCAAGAGGGCCAGATATTTGTCAAAGCCCATAACGCCTAAACCCAGAGAATAATGAGTGATTTTAGAGAATCCCAGAACGAAGCCCATCCCAATAAGACAAATACCTTGATGACAGGAATCATTTTGTTGTTGATTCTTTTTGTCCTGATTCAGGTTTGGTTTCTTTTCGGTGCGCTGAACAATGCTCTTCAGGAAAACCTGAATTTTGCCCTTACTACCGCCATTGGATCTATTGTGTTTGCTTTTGCTTCATTTTGGCTCTTGAGGTATCTGCCGGAGCCCATCAAGAGAAAAAAAGAGAAGAAATAATTTCTCAGTTCAAATTACATAATAAGCCGGTTCTGGTAGGTTGTTAAAATTCGGTATTGATAGAGGGGTTTTTAGGTAGAAAGCAATAGGCAGTTAGCGCTGCCGGAATTTTATTGAGGAAGTTATTGACAGAGCGGTGACTGGTGTGTTCCAATTTGTGCATGTTTTTTTGCGTTCGTCATCAAAGCATTCGATGATGGTCTTTTTCAAAGCTTTTGATATTAGATGGTATGCTAGTGAGGGATATTTGGGATAACCGGACTGAGAAATGTCATGCGTGCTTTTTGGATTTCTTCGGAATGATCCAGCCAGCCAGTAATTACCATGCCAGAATCAGTGCCAAGGGAAATAGGGTTGCTCACTTTAGATCCAGTGGCTGAAAGCTGGATTATTTCCCCTGTTGTCATATCCTTGCTGAGGATTCTTGAGTTCTTTTCTCCATTTTCAGACACGCTTTCAGAGTATACAACCACCGGTTTTCCCTTTACAAGAGATAGTTGGATATTCCGTCCGTTTGGGGATAGATTCTCCTTGTTTATGGTTTTTCCTTTGGTGTCCAGTTCAGCAAAATAGACACCATTTTGGGCAGCGCCGGTGTACCAAGTGGTGTAGATTCTTTTTCCGTCACTGACCACATCAGGACCGTTGTGTGGACATCCATCCAAGTTCCACAGGTCAAAGCTGAAGCTGATGGCGGTACTGAAGGACACTCCTCCGTTCAGGGAGGTTGCCAGGGAAATGTCCCGGATGGAACCGGGAAGAATGTCCCGGTATACCACACTGATCAACCCGCTGGCATCGGCATAAAGTGCGGTCCGGCAACATTGGCAGGCGAGGGAATCCACTACGCTTTCATTTCCGAATTTGTTTTGGATATCGGTTTTCGAGAAAAGCACCGACCTGCCTCCCTCGATTAAAGCTGTATCCAACCAGACCACCCCAATCTCTCCATCAGACAAAAGCGCAATATCAAAGAAACTGTGCCCTTTGTCAGGGGAATTGTCTGAGTGGACCCGAAAAGGTCCGGACCATGTTTTTCCATCATCTTTTGAAACCATGTATTTGATCTGGCTGACCCGATCATTGGTTAGGTTGTGAATCTTGACCTCATAAAACAACAGCAAGTCTCCATTGGGTTTAAAGATCATTTTAGGTATGCTTTCACTGCCTACCTTTGGGGTTTCTGACATTGGTACGGTTTGAGGATCGGAAAGTTCTTGACCATCCCATCGGGAATAGAGGACTTGGATCTGATTGGAGTCCATGGCTTTTTCTGTCCAAACAGCTACCGGCTGCTTCTTGGGATCAAGGGTGAGAAAGATGCTTTCCGCACCGATTTCTGGACTGGATTCCAGGGTCAGAATTCCTGGAAAATCCTTCAGGGTGGAGTTTTTTGCCGGAAGGCTACACCCCACCATTAGGACGATAGGGATAAGCAAGAGCCGAAAGAAGGCTTTGGAGAAAGTTAAGTTCATGGCTTTTGTATTTTTCGTTCGAGATTGAACTGGACGCCGAGGATAATGGTCCTTGGAGCGGCAGGGGTATAATTTGACTTATCCGCGGCATTATTACCGCGTGAGACGGTATGGGCATAGAGCGTGTTGGAGAGATTCAGGACATTTCCGAAAATTTCAACCCATTTGAATTTGTAGCCAGCTCTGAAATTGAACACCTGATATCCTTTTGCTTTTTTGGTATTAACCTGGTTTTCATAGAATCCTGAAATTTGCTGGAGTTCCATGGAAGTTCTAAGGTTAGGGGCAAAAGCTGGATAGTATGTCACTTCTGAGTTGGTAATCCATCGGGGCGCTCCGGGCATCTCCTTTCCACTCAGATTCTGTACCTGGTCAGATTCCCGTTGGCTGATCTGAAAATCTACAAATTCATGCTTTGCCCAGGTACCTCCTGTGCGGATAAACCACTCTGGGTTTGGTTTGAAAGTCAAACTGAATTCGTTGCCATAATGCAGGGTTTTCCCCGCAGATTGATAGTCGAATGAATTGTCCGGCTGTCGGATGCTGAGCAGTTCGTTTTCCCCGGTCATGTAGTAAAATGTAAAATCCACGTACAGCTTATTATCCCAAAAACTTCCCCAATAGCCCAGTTCTTTGCTGTCAAAAAGCGCTGGCTCCAGATTGTAGTAGAAAGTCACTGGGTTGCTGCCGGGTCTGGGGCGGAAGATGGAAGTGAGCTGGGGAGGTGAGAAGCCCTGTGCAAAGTTGGCATAGGCACCTTGGGTGGACTTTATCTCCCAGGTCAGACCCAGTTTTGGTGTAAATTGGCTGTAGGATTGGATGCCGCTGGATTGATCCAACTGATTGTTGTAATCAAACCCCATTCTGTCGTACCTTCCTCCCAGTGTGAATTGAAGTTTTGCAACTGGACTGACTTCTACTTGCAGGTAAGTCCCAATATTGTTTATAGAGGCTGAATAGTCAGAGATCCGGATATCCGGACGGAGTTGGTCTATTGTAAAGAATTCCACTGATTTGCCATCGGGCCGGAGTTTCACATTCAGGTCCACCTGGTGCGCCATATAGGTGACCGGAGAATTGTCCAGGCTTATCCCACCGAGAATTTTGGTTGATTTCCAATTTAGCAGCTGGGAGTGCTGGGCAATCAACCCCAGACTCTTGAAGTCGGAGGAATTGAGTTCCCCCTTTCCCTGATCGGGATTGACTTTGGGATTCCATTGGAGTCTGTATGATGGATTTTGTCCATTTCTGTTTACCCGATGGAATACCGTTACAAATGATTTGCTGGCTGAATTCCAGTCCTGTTCCAGGGTAAGCCGGTTTCGGACGGCAAGGACATCCCTAAAGGTGAAATCGTTGTTTGCCGGATAGCTTCTTCCGTAGAATCCTGTGCTGTCCACATTTCCACTTGTTTGTGAGTTGTAGTCGCCCATCATACTGGTTCCGATCAACCGGGTTTTTGGAGAGAACCTGTACTCCATTCTGGCATTGAAAATGTCCTTCCGGTAGTCAGAACGCATTCTCCAGGAGTCATTTTGGAAGCTGTGAAGTCCTGCAAGATAAAATCCAAACTTTCCGATAGTTGCACCTCCGCTGAGTTGGTAACGGGTATAGCCCCACTTGTCTCCCATTAGGCCAAATTTCAGCGTGGGAACTGCTGTGGGGCGGTGTGTAAGAAAATTGATGGCTCCTCCGATTCCCTCCGACCCGTAGATGGAGGAAACAGGGCCTTTGACTACTTCCACTGAGCTGATGGCCAGTTGGTTGGTTTCCAAAAGTGCGTTATGGTTGAAAATCCCCATAGGACGGACTGCTATCCCGTCTTCCAGATAGAGGTAGTAGGGACTTGTGGTTGCTGGCTGCCGGATGGCCATGCTGTGCTGCTCATTGTTCAGGTTGACCATCAAAACTCCCGGGGTTTTATTGATCAGTTCGCTGACCCCAATCGGTTTCGTTTCATCTACCAAAGATGCGCTCAGCTTATGGATGGCTACAGGGGAGGAGAGGCGTTGGGCAGCTTCACGGGAAGCGGTAACGGTGACTGCCTGAAGATCTTCTATTTTAGGGGTTAAAGCAATCCACAGGAAATTTCCCTGGGTTAAGTCTTCACGTGTTTGGGATTCATACCCCATAAATGATATATGAAGTGAGGAAGCACCCCCGAGATCCAGGGAAAATGAACCGTCGGAATCCGAGATCACCCCGTGGCTTGAATTTATTTGGAGGGTGGCTCCTTCAATTGGTTCCTTGGTCAGTGCATCAAAACATTTTCCTTGTATGGTTTGGGCAAAAGCGGCCCCGCTGGCCAGAAAAGCCAGTGTCAGCACCATGAATATCTTTTTCATAATTTATTAATTTGGAAATAGGGATTTTCGCCTGAACTATATGGACAGGGGATGAGAGTTTAAAAAAGGATGCTTAGCTTTGGGGAGGATGAAAAAAATCCCAATACAATTCTGAAATATAAATAGTGCGATTTTCAATCAATAATTTGGAAATAACAAGCTCTGGGAGGCTGTATTGAATAGGGACGCTTCGTTCCAACACATAGACCAGACTCAGCTCTTCCAGGCTGATTTCTTCTCTGTTTTCCTGTTGCTTTTTTGATTCAGACAGTCTTTTCCCTAACTCGCATTTACCATCGCATTCCAACTGAGGCTTCTCCTTGTTGATACAATATAAAATCGTGATTTGCTCCCGATCCAGGTAAAAGTGCGCCTGAATGCACGTGTATACCATTCCATTGAGCAGGATCAATAAGATCAGAGCAATATGTAGGCAAGGTCTAAGCACGGGGATCCAATGTGGGGTCGGCTTTTAGTGTTTTTTTATGATTCTGACTACCCATGGCTTCTCTGTTTCGGATTTTCCATAAGACGATTGCCGCCATCAGCCCAAATTGAACAAGGATCAGATAACCATTGGCTACACCAAAAATTTTGCGAAGCTCATATTCACCAAGTAAGCTGCAAATGATTCTTCCCAATAAACTGGCTTGATAAAGTGTCCAGGTTGCCCAAAGAACCGGATGGTACGGAGTCTCCCGGATGCCAAAGATCGTGGGGAAAATGATCGGGGCATGTGCCCAGATCATGGAAAAGGTAAAGCCCAGAAAGAAGGTATGCAGCATCAGGTCATAGTAAAGCGCATGACTTTCCATACCGAGTAACACCAGGCCTTGTAGTCCCAGCCAAAAGTACCCTACCCGTAATCCGATCCCGATATAGCGGAATTGAGCGTGTTTTTTTGCTGCGACCTTGGCCATATCAAAATATAGGAGCCAAACCGAAATCAGAAGGGAGGCCATCCCCATGATTTCATTGCCCCAACTGTGAAAAGGAACCACAAGACCAAGAGTAAACAGGGCAAGAAAGGATTTTAGTGCATTTTTGGACCAAGAGGGGACGGGAAGAAACTGACTCAGTTCCAATCGCTCGCCAACAATGGTATAAAGCAGAAATCCCATCCACCAGGTAGTGCCAGCAGCGATTAATCCGCCCTGCCAGACAAGAAAATTTCCAACAAACCAAGATGCCGAACCTGCATATAAAAGGACGGTGTGGAATTTTGGATGCTTCAAGGTCTGCATATGCATAATGGCACTAAGGCCAAATGCTCCTGCCATGAGCAGGAGCAAACCTGCCTGAGAATATCCCAGCAAAAACGGAAGGGTAGAGGCACCGGTGATTAAGGGAACGAGCAACCATAATCTGCGGGACATCACCATGGCACGCTCTAGTGAGATCAGGGTACCCAAAAAACTTCCCACCATCAGCAGCCCGTGATTCGACCCTGCCGAAGCGATAGGAATCTGGGGACTGCCCAGTCTGATCCATCCCCCTGAGATACCTAGTACCAATCCCAGAAGTACAAGAGGGAGGAGTTGCACGGCTTTTGGTGGAGTTAAAACCATTTCTTTCAGGATTAATTTAAAGGGGATTTAAACTCCTGGGCAATTACTTCCGGAAACAGGATGTTAGACTCTAAGTGGATGTGTTTCTGCAAGCTTATGTCAAATTCCTGAAGCATGGCAAAGGCAACTTTATACGTATTGCATGCATAGGCAGGAGGTGTGTAATCATCTGATAGTTTTCTGATTTCCTCCAGACAAAGACCTTCCACTTCGTGCTCGGCCATGAGTTGAAAGATTAATTCGGTGATTTTTCTATAGGAAGGGCTGAACAGCAGGTCTTTTCTAACTGGATCTGAAGAGATTTTCTTAATGAATGGAAAAATAATCAGCTCCTCCTGTTTTAAATGCCTTTGTAAGTCCTCCATAGAATCTTCAAACAAGGCTTTGATTTTTTTCAGGTTAGGCTCGTGAGCACTATGAACCTTCACTACTCTTTGCAGAAATTTCATAATTATCGGGATCCTGTCCCGAATCAATGAATGGTGTTTGGTCTCTATGTAGTCAGTCAAAATTGACAAGGGCCAACTTTTGAAATCGAAGTTTTCCTCAGAAGTGGAGGTCATCGATTCCAGAAGTTTTTCAATCAGTTGACCCGGATCTGCTTTTTTTGTGGTGCAGGCTTCCAATATGGTTTGATTGCCGGTGCAGCAAACATCAATTCCAAATGCTTGAAGTACCAGTGCGGTCCTGTAATCATTCGAAACGATTTCATTAATGGTAAGTTGATTGATATTTTTCATAATCAAATAGAATATGTACCCCGTTGGGTCTAATGAGGGTTAATCCCCTGCTTCAGTCAAAAGTACATTAAAAATAATAAAAGATAAAATTATCCTTTATTATTTTTCCACGTTGTGAAACTTCTGGAAGTTTCATACAGTTGCAGCTCGATCAGTTCAATAGTGGAAGGTAAGAGGGCAGTTATTCTTATCGCCACCCATTCAATCATTCTTTCGGAGGTAGGTTCGGATTCCATCCAGGTGGTTTTTCCGGTATATGCGGAAAATATCCTTCTGTTTTCAGGGTTTTCTTTGAGGATCAAAGCATGGTCTAATGGATCCAAGACCGATAATTGGAGGATACTTTTAAGTGTTTTGAAATCCAAGATCATGTCTGTGTCAGGATTGATGGGCCCTCTAAAAGTTGCTGCCAGTTTATACGTGTGGCCATGGATCCCACTACAGGAACCCTGATAATTGCTCAAGCGGTGGGCAGCCTCAAATTCTATTTTTTTGGTAAGGGAAATCATGAACACATTCGTTTTTATTGAAAATCAGAAGTGCTTCATAAATTTGAAGCAGGTTTCTTTCTTTCAGGATGGTAGTTGAATAAATTCCCCGTTTCACACTTAATTCCAAAATCTGAAGCCTGTCTCGGATTTCCTGTAATGAGCCAAATTCAGGTTTGGATTTTTTCATGAAATATTCAAATAAGGATTCTTTCCAAAAGTCAATGATGGAAGGTTGGCCGGAAATATCGGGGGAGTATATTTTCCTGGTATCTAAGTGATATGAATTAGCGGATTCTTTTCTATGCTCCAAAGCAAGTGCAGCGGCAGCATTTTTTGCAAAAACCAGGGCTTCAATGATAGAATTGGATGCAAGGCGATTGCATCCATGGAGACCTGTGCGGGCCACTTCACCTACTGCATACAATCGTGGTAGGGAGGTTTTTCCAGTCCGGTCAGTACTTATTCCACCGCAGTGATAATGTGCTGCCGGTAGTATCGGAAGGAGATCTTTTTCAGGATCAAGATTGGCTCTCTGACAAAGGGAATAAACCTGTGGAAAAGATCTTATCATAGTGCCTTTTGGGAAGTGTCGACAATCTAAATAAACATTGCTGTTTGGGTCTTTAGCAATCTCGCGCCAAATTGCCTCGCAGACTAAGTCACGGGTTGATAGCTCCCCTTTTGAAAGGGAATCGAAAAGGAACCTACTTCCTTTCTCATTAATAATATAAGCACCTGCTCCTCTCAGAGCTTCAGTAAGTAAATTGGAATGGTCTGTACTGCCAATATTCAAAACAGTAGGATGAAACTGAATCCATGGCAGGTCTCCTGTTTTAACCCCGGCCCGTAGGGCAATTGCCAGTCCATCTCCAATTGAATTTTGCGCATTGGTGGATCTGGGGAAAATCGAACTTAATCCACCTGTGGCCAAAATGACCGTCTGACTTGGGATCGTCATTTCCTGTGATAGGTCTTCCTGATAAACTATTACTCCTTTGCATTCTCCTTCCTCGACCCATAAATCCCTCACTGCACTATGTTCTATCAATTGGATATTGGGGTAATTTCTAAGCTTTGAGGCTACCTGCTGATGAATTATTTTGCCACTTTGGTCACCGTGATGAACAATCCGCGAGAAGCTATGACCACCCTCAAGACCTAAATTGAGTCGGCCGTCTTCAAACCTGTCCCAAGAAACACCCCATGAACTTAAGTCTTGGATTACTTCCGGTGCCCTTGTTACTACTTCCCTTACAATTTTAGGATCGTTCAGGAAATGCCCTGCCTCTAATGTATCGTGGTAATGTGAGTCAAAACTATCTAGAGTGGATTGTACAGCCGCTAGGCCTCCTTGGGCAAAAAAAGTGGCACTACTTGATCCATCACTTTTGTCGATTAAAGTAATCTGGATGTCAGGGCGGAGTTCAGCTAAGTATATTGCCGATGCCATACCGGCAATTCCTTTTCCCACAATTAAAATTTCATTAGTCATTTTTAAGAGAATTGTAGCATTTTCCGGATTGGTATCAATGCTAAACTTTGAATCATTGGATCCAGAATGATTTCGTGACTTTCCGATTGCAAACAATCCAGGACCTTTTGTATGGTGTTGACCTTCATAAAGGCACATTCGCTGCAGGCACACGTATTGTCTTCTTTTGTTGGGATGGGTATCAGGTGTTTGTCAGGTGATAATTCCTTGATTTGATGAAGTATGCCTGCTTCAGTACCTATTAGAAAAGTATCAGCTGGAGATTCGGCGACATAGTTGATCATGGCAGTAGTGGATCCCGTAAAATGTGCGATTTTCAGTATTTCAGACTTGGATTCAGGATGGGCGAGGATTTTTGCCGATGGATGGGATTGTACCAATTCTATCAATTTTTGGACAGAAAAAGCTTCATGTACCACACAAGCCCCTTCCCAAAGGACCATTTCCCGGCCGGTCATCCTTATCAGATACTCGCCAAGGTTGCGATCTGGGGCAAAAATGATTTTTTGGTCCTTGGGAATGGAGTTGATGATTTTCAATGCATTGGAAGAAGTGCAGATGTAGTCACTAAGGGCTTTGATCTCTGCACTACAGTTGATGTAGGAGACCAAGACATGTTCCGGATATTTTCTTTTCCATCTGATGAATTCTGTCAAAGGACAGGAATCAGCCAATGAGCAGCCCGCTTCCAGATCCGGGATTAGGACCTTGCAGGAGGGATTGAGGATTTTGGCTGTTTCGGCCATAAAATGTACCCCACAAAAAACCAGAATTTCCGCATTGGATTCGGAGGCTTTCCGGGAGAGCTCCAGACTGTCACCCACATGGTCGGCTATCTGTTGTATTTCAGGTCTTTGGTAGTAATGGGCCAAAATAACAGCATTTTTTTGTGCTTTTAGAGTTATTAATTGGGACTGCAGGGGACTGAGATCCATGGTGAAATTTGGTTAGTGGTAGGATTGGGGGATGCTTGTTTTTTGTCGGAAAAGACTCCCTCTCAAATAGACGGTAAACCGGGATACAAAAGGAGCGTGGGGATTTTTGAATTCCAGAGACCTTTACTCCTTTTCGGTGAAGTGGCATGACGGAAAAGTTTCATTGATATAGGACAGCTTTCCATTTTCAGTAAGAATATGTTTTTCAAAATGGAGGACAAATATATCTTTTAATAAGGGTGTCACGAAACAGAAATGCAGATTTGTTTCGTAGAAACTGGATGATTTAGATCAGGTCAAACATTGAGATAAATCACATTGAAAAAAAGGATAAAATAATCTTTTATTGCCTAAAATTACATTGTCTTTTGTCTCTAACCATCGATGTCTATGGATCAGTATGTAATCAAACGCAATGGAGAATATGCTCCATTTATCCCATTTAAAATCGAAGATGCCTTAAAAAAAGGCTTTCAAAGTGTCCAGACAGAATACGATTCCGGAGTTTTCAAAGCCGTGATCCAAAAGGTGGAGACCAAAACAACCTGGGCGGTGGAGGAGATTCAGGATTTGATTGAAAAAGAACTTTACCGGGGCGGACATTTTGAGGTCATGCGCTCATTTATGCTGTATCGGCATACCCGAAAGCTTCAGCGGGAGCATGTAGCCGGACTCAATGAGGATACCACTTATGTTGATAGCACCCAGACTATAGAGGAATACATCAGTCAATCTGACTGGAGAATCAACGCAAACGCAAATACGTCATATTCCAACGCTGGCCTCGTCAACAATGTGGCAGGTAAAATCATCGCCAACTACTGGCTGGACAAAGTGTACAGCAAAGAAGAGGGGCATGCCCACCGGAACGGCGATATTCATATTCACGATTTAGACTGCCTGACTGGCTATTGTGCGGGATGGAGTCTGAGAGGCCTGCTCAATGAAGGCTTCAACGGTGTGCGTGGCCGGGTAGAAAGCCGCCCTCCGGCGCATTTCAGGGAAGCTTTGGGTCAAATGGCCAACTTCCTCGGGATTCTTCAGAGTGAATGGGCAGGTGCTCAAGCCTTCAGCTCCTTTGATACGTATCTGGCGCCATATGTATTTAAGGATTCCCTGTCCTACCAAGAAATTGAAAAAGCGATCCGTTCTTTTATTTATAATCTGAATGTTCCTGCCCGATGGGGTCAGTCTCCATTTACCAATGTGACGATAGATTGGGTGGTGCCGGATGACCTTAAAGATCAAATGCCAACCAAAAACGATCAGCATCTTTTTAGGGGTATCGATTCGGATTTGCTGATGGAAAAGGCTGAAAAGCGAGGTGCGAACTCTTTGGAAGAATTAACCTATAAGCACTTTCAGCCTGAAATGAACCTGATCAACAAGGCTTATTACACGATCATGACCGAGGGAGATGCCAACGGGCAGCCCTTTACTTTTCCCATTCCCACTGTTAACATCACCGAGGATTTTGACTGGTATGGACCCAACACAGACTTGCTTTTTGAAAATACTGCCAAAATCGGCTCGTCCTATTTCCAAAACTTTATCGGCAGTCAGTACACGTTTGATGAGAATGGCCAAAAGATCGAAAACCCGAATGCCTACAAGCCCAACGCCGTTCGGTCGATGTGTTGTCGGCTTCAGTTGGATCTCAGAGAATTGCTCAAAAGAGGTAATGGCCTCTTCGGTAGTGCCGAAATGACCGGAAGTATCGGAGTGGTCACGATCAACATGGCACGGTTGGGATATCTTTTTGCAGGAAATAAAACCGGGCTTTACGAGCGGCTCGATTATCTAATGCAGATCGCAAAATCTACATTGGAAGAGAAGCGGGTTTTTATCCAGGAAATGTATGACCGTGGACTTTACCCCTACACCAAGCGCTATCTGAAGCATTTCCGCAATCATTTCTCCACCATTGGGGTCAACGGGCTCAATGAGATGGTATTGAATTTTACACATGGAGAGGAGGATATAACTGGGTATTTTGGTCAAAATCTGACTTCCGAACTCCTTGAACACATCCGCGGGAGGATGAAAGAGTTTCAGGAAGAAACAGGAAATCTCTACAACCTTGAAGCGACTCCCGCTGAGGGAACTACCTATCGGTTTGCCAAGGAAGATAAAAAACGCTTCCCCGATATCATTCAAGCAGGGATGGGAGAAAATATCTATTACACCAATAGTTCCCAGATTCCGGTGGACTACACAGATGATCCCTTTGAGGCACTGATGCTGCAGGATGAACTCCAGACCAAATACACCGGAGGCACAGTCTTGCATTTGTACATGAGGGAAAAAATATCCTCTCCGGAAGCCTGTCGTCGATTGGTCAAGAAAGTCCTGTCCAACTTCAAGCTACCCTACATCACTGTGACGCCGGTATTCAGCATATGTCCAGTGCATGGCTACCTGAATGGAGAACATGAATATTGTCCTAAATGCGATGAAGCTCTTTTAATTGACTTAAACCAAAACCCAATTCACAATGCAGAAAACAATTGAACAAATCGAAACCAAAAGCTTACTTCAACTCAACGAAGAGAAGCGAACCAAATGTCTGGTCTATACCCGCGTAATGGGTTACCACCGACCTGTAGAAAGTTTTAACATAGGCAAAAAAGGTGAACACAAGCAGCGCACCCACTTCGCAGAGTAGTCTGGAAAAGGGGAGACCTGTGTTCAGTATCTCCCCTTTTACTTTGCTCGATTTCCCGGATCGTACGGCCTGCATCCTATGGTTTGCCGGCTGCAACATGCGCTGCGGCTATTGCTACAATCCGGAGATTGTCCTCGGAAAGGGTAAGTTGGGTTGGGATCCTGTCCGGGACTTTTTGCTTTCCCGGAGGAACCTGCTGGATGGGGTAGTATTTAGCGGCGGAGAATGTACAATTCATTCCCAACTAATCCCTTTTGCAAGGGAAGTGAAAGCCATGGGGTTTGAAGTTAAAATTGACACTAATGGCAGTCGACCCGAGGTGCTCCGCCAGTTGTTGGAAGAGAGATTGGTAGACTATATAGCATTGGATTTTAAGTCTATGGCTGATAATTACTGGAAAATTACCCGGTCAAATTTGTTTTTGGCTTTCGAAAAATCTCTCGAAATTCTCCTTGTTTCGTCTGTTCGGTTTGAAGTTCGGACTACGGTACATGCAGCACTTTTATCCCATCAGGACTTAGATAAAATGGGAGTTTGGCTCAGGGATAAGGGATATACCGGTAATTACTTCTTGCAGCACTTCAAGGGAGATAAAAAGACCCTAGGAGGAATGAGAGAATGTAGAAAAACTGATTACGAAATAGAATCATCAGTTTGGAGAAATTAAAGTTGATTACCCCTTCGGCGTCCATTGATATAAGAATCAGCCTTTGACTGAGACGATTTCCCTGCGGTGTGCATACAATCAGAACTGTTTTTTTTTGAAAGTGTATTTCGTTAGAATATTCCATGGTCTATCATTTGTTTAAGCATATACTTTCCTAATTAACAGATAGAATTATGTCTTACTATCAATCCAAAGTCTTGAAATATAAAGACTTATCTTCTCTGAGAACCAAAGTAGAAGCAGGCGTAAAAGAAGAGGGTTTTGGTATTCTTACCGAAATCGACATTCAAGCGACTATGAGAAAAAGCTGGATAAAGATTATCCGGAATATCTGATTTTGGGAGCTTGCAACCCTGTTTTTGCGGACAAGGTGCTCACTGCCGAACCGCAGATTGGGACACTTTTACCCTGTAATGTGACCATCTGAGGACTTGGAGATCAGAATACGAAGTGTCTAACCGAGGTCTTGAAGCTGGAAGAAAGAAATCCTGGGATTCCTCCTTTGGTCTTTGGGTTCATGGATAGTGGTTTTGATGGTTTTTCTTTCCTCTTATATACTTTTCCTATTTCTTTGCCAGATCAAGAAAACTTATAGGATTTGAAATTCAATCACAAGCGTAAACTTATCGGATATTCCAATTTACTTGATCACCCGATCCGCATAAGTCCGTTTTTATTTAGTAGAGATTTTTTGCTTTGGGCATTGTTGGGATTAGTAGGCGGAGGTATTGCAGGGCTTTATTGGATCACACTGGAATCCATGATTCACCTGTCGGAGGGGATTGGTGGCTGGATGATCGTACCGCTGATGACTTCTGCGGGGCTTTTGGCAGGGTTAGTTATTCATTGGATTGGAGATCCTGGTGAAATCCATCTGATGGTCAATAACATCCGATTCAACAAGGGGAAACTCAATCCCAAAAACAATCCATCGATGATTATTTCCTCGCTGATCTGTGTAGCAGCTGGAGGAAGTCTTGGACCTGAAGCTCCTTTGGTTCAAGTAACGGGATCCACGGGAACCTGGCTTGGAAAAATTTTTAGGCTGAAAGGGGAAAAGCTGCGAACTTATAGTATTGCAGGTATGGCCGCGGGTTTCACTGCACTTTTTGGTGCACCCTTGGGAGGGAGTCTTTTTGCAGTAGAGATTTTGCATCATAAGCATATGCTTGAATATTACCGGGCAGTGATTCCTGCTTTGGTAGCCAGCTGTTTTAGTTACATTGTTTTTGCCTTGATTATCCATTTGGGTTTGGGTCCGATTTGGAACTTCCCTTCCTATAAATATGAAGGGATTTTTGACTTTGGTTATGCCTTTGGGATTGCAATTATTGCGGCTGCGGTAGCTTGGGTTTTTATTTATATAACCAAGGGCTGTAAGATGGTATTTGACAAAATATCACTACCAATCTATTTTAAAACCACATTGGGAGGCTTTATTCTTGGGTGGATTGGTTTTGGTTTTCCGGTCACGCGATATTTTGGACACCATGAAATCAATGGATTAATTGAAATGGATCTCCAATGGATGGGGTTGTTGATGATTTTAGGAATGAAAATCTTGGCTATTTCGGTCACTGTTACCTCTGGCTGGAGAGGAGGGTTTATCATCCCCCTATTCTTTGTTGGGACATGTCTGGGGTTGCTGTTATGTGAGTTTTTTCCCTCCTTGAATCCGATCCTTACATGGGTGAGTTGCATGGCCGCGATCAATGCCTGCGTCACCCGAACTCCAGTGAGTACGACGATTTTATTGAGTGTGCTAACAGGGTTTGGGCATTTTGTACCCATTTTGATCGCAAGTCTCACGGGCTATTTTCTTGCCCCAAAAATTCCATTCATTCATTCCCAACTGAAAAAAATTGAATCTTAAGATGTAGTACCTGCTTTGGTCTTTAATAAAATGACCAAAAACAGAGTTTATCCTTCCGACTTGAGGTTTACACGATAAAACATGAGAAAACGACAGCTGGGCGAAAATACTGGACTACTTAAATGAAGAAATCGAAAATTTTCCCTTGAGTCCTTAATTACTTTTTTGCTTCACCCAGAAAGGATCGGAATCATTTTCTACAAATTTTTCTCTGGAACCGTATTCTTCGATTGTCTCCAACTGCTCCGCGGAAGCTTTTTCCTGAATCACTTGGAAAAGCGTTCGCTCTTCAAACCGAATATGTCGCTCCAGTTCCTCTTCGATCTGACCTAAAGTTTTTTCCGGGTCTTCCCATGAAGAAAATAGCTTTCGCAATCTTTTATGTTCACTCAATGCCTGCTTGATTAGTGGATCTTCTTCTGAAAGTATTGGGAAAATGACTTTTTCTTCTTCCTCAAAATGGGATTCCAAATAGTTTTCCCAAAACCATTGGGAATAGGTCCGCATCCGGGACGGTTCGATTCCGAGTTTGAAACCTTGTCTGATTTTCCAACAAAGCAAAAGCCCTTGGTGATGATCGTGACTGAGGTGTCGTAGGGCAGGGTCACGCTTTAGGGGGGTAGATTTAGACATATTATGAGAAGTTGTAATGAATGGAAATTATAAAATAGGATGCACAGAAGAAGTGCGGTAATAGTTAATTTTTAAGTTAAACATTTCCGCCATTCGTTGTCCTTGCCACTTTGCCCGTTCGGCCTTTTCTCCGGCGAAATTTTCATCCACCGTCTCAAAGAACAACTCAATCCATTGCTCAAAGTGAGCTTTGTCCACGGGAAGATGGGCATGCGGAGTAAATGGACTGCCATAATACGTGTGTTCCTCCAATAAGACGGTCTGCCAAAATCGATACATTTTCTCCAAATGCTCCGGCCATCGCTCTTCAATCACCGAGTTGAAAATATCTTTCAGCATTTCGTTTTTTCGGACTTTCCCATAAAAGCTGTCGACCAGAATCTTGATATCGCCCAGGGTGGTAATGTCAGGTTTGTTCATCAGAAGAAGGATTGATAATTATCTTGATTCCAGTACATAGTAAAATAAAAGAGTGCAAATCCGATAAATGAGATTGTAATCGCCCATACCCAAGCAGGGATTCCTTTCGGGGTCTCCGAACCACGGATTAGGAAGAAATCATTGCGCTCGCTGCCGTAGGAGTTAATCGTGACAGAAACTTGATCAGTGACCACCTCTCCTTCCTCAAGTCCAACGATAGAAATGGAGGGCCCATTTCGAACTTCGAAAGGCACGGTTTTCATTCCCTCTTTGCCAGAAGTGGACTGTGCCACGATTCGGAGTTGATGCTTGCCGTCTGGGATTTTTGTGGTGTCCAGTACGAATTTTACAGGCGGGCTGAATTCGGCAAATGGCACCGAATCCTCGTCGAGGAATACACGGATTTTCCGATTATCTATCATGACTCCGAATGTTGGTTTAGGATAAGATTTTTGATGTGCCTGGGATTTTGTTCACCTGGTTTGAGCAAGTATTTCAGACTATAAACCAGTGTGAGCAACACGATAATTACTGAGACTCCGATGATGTAGTAGTCACTTTCTGCCTGTGGACCAGTACCATGACTGATGTCCTGAAGCAATTTAGGCTGGTTTCTTTGGCAGACATCACAGGCTATTGCTGGAATCACTGAAATGAAGAATAGCAAGAATGAAATTAAAGTTTTGTTCACGATTTCCAGTAGTTATTTGCCATGGCAATGGTCTGAAATTCTACCGCAATGATTTGAGCCGATGCGATCAGCTGTGCAGTGTCTTCAGCATAATTTGCCCTCATTGCTTTTCTCTTTTCCGGGTCCGTTTGGATAGCTGCGATGGACTTTCTAGCCAATTTGATTGCCAATTCCCGGCCTTCCTGTGGAGTGGCGGTGATGAGGGATTCGAGGTATATCTCTGAATTTTGCATGGGTTTATGGGTTTTGATTTTGGATGAATTTTCGGATTTCACTTACCTGCTCCGGAGAAATTGCCGGAGCTTTGTTTCCCCAACTGCTACGCTCATGGTTGGCAATGGCGGCGATCTCTTCATCGGTAAGCAAGTCAGCAAATCCAGGCATAGCTCCGTATTCGGGCCGAGCGTCATAACCGGATAGCATTATTTGAATTAGAGTGTTGGGGTCTGGATCGTTGACGATTTTGCTTCCTGCCAAAGGCGGGAATGCACCTGGAATTCCATCCCCAGTAGGCTGGTGGCAGGCAGCGCAGGTTTCTGCATATAGCTGTATGCCATCCAATTCAAGTGATTTTTCTCCCGAAGATTCGCCTTTCTTCTTGCGGGTGGAAGGGATAAAGTCCGGTCCAAGATCCTGTCCAATATCCATCTGTACCAAGGACTGCAGGTAGGCCACCAGTGCCAAAGCTTCAGGTTTAGCTACAAGCTTATGTTCAGGATTTTTTAGAAGATCGGCAGAAACGGGTACTAGCACATCCATTTTAGTGACCATTGCAGGGGATTTTTCTTCGAAAAGCCAAGGATAGCTTGGCATGATGGATTCACCGACCACTATTCGGGGATTGTAAAGGTGCAGGAGATGCCATTCTATTCCGGGTTGTCTTTTTCCAACTTCAGTAAGATCAGGTCCGGTCCGCTCACTTCCCAGAAGAGAAGGAGATTGTCTCCAAAGATCCATCCGTTGTTTGCTGAAATAATAATCCGAAGCCAAAGAGGGCCGCTGACCCCAAACTTGATCCATTTCAATATTCCTGACCTGCTGGGTGTGGCAAGACATGCAGTTTTCCGATACATAGACATGAAGACCTTTCAGCTCCTCAGAGCTCAGTTCTTCCATACCTGGCAAGGGCTTTACATCCTGCATTTGAAGGGCCGGGACGATGGCAATGCCTATGCTCAGAAGAATAAATCCCAGAGCGGCCGTTCCAACAAGGAGTCTATGGTTTTTATGAAAATTAAACATGATCCGGTTGGTTAGGGGTTAGCTGAAATGATTGAGATGTAACTTTTGCCGGATCGACATTTCCCTTTTTTGCCATCTGATAAAAATTATAGGCAAAAACCAAGTGAGAGACTAACATCAACGATCCTCCGACCGCTCTCCAAACCCAATAGGGCTGCATTAAAATGACGGAATTAATGAATGGTTCCCCTTCTATCCAGCTGATACCTCGTAGTGTTCCTCCTGCCATCAGTGAAACCATATAAGCAAATAGCCCTATAAAAGCCAGCCAAAAGTGGATGCCAACTCCCAATGCTGGAGGCTCTTTTCCGGTGATTTTTGGTAAAATCGCATAAATACAAGCCCAAAGAATAAAGGTGATGATTCCATACATGGTCATGTGGGAGTGGGCCACATTGAAGTCCGTAAAGTGCCAAAGAAAATTAGTCAGTCTAAATGCCTGTAAACTCCCTTGGGCAGAACCCACAAAGTAAAAAACCACACCAACCAGGAAAAATGGCAACACATAACTTTTGGAAATGGCACTCCCGCTTCCTTTCATAGTCATCAGGAAATTGGTGGTTCCGGCAATGACCGGGATCAGCATGCCTGCGCTAAATACGATTGCAACCGTCTGAAGCCACCAAGGCAAAGGGCTGAAGACAAAATGGTGCGTGCCGATCATCGTGTAGAAAAGCATCTGCGTCCAAAAGGCCAAAACACCCAAAGAATAGGAATAAATCGGCTTGTTGAGCGAGGTCGGAAGGTAATAATAGACCAATCCAAGAGTGAAGGTCATGAACCACATGCCCACTCCTTGGTGCATGTAGTAACCTTGGATCACTGTCTCTCCAAGGCCATCTTGATAGCTTGGCAAATACCCGATAATCACCAGTGTGATGGTCCACGCCAGGCCACCTAAAAGGTACCAATTGGAAATATAGATTTCGGAGATTTTACGGTCTGCTACCGTTTTATAGTAATTGTAAAAGGTCAAAATCATCCCGACAGCAAAGAGTAAAGCCACAGGCCAGATGTATTCCCGGTATTCCCCACCACCATTATTCACTCCGCTCATCAGTAGGAAATTGCCCAGCAATACGGCTGAGTTCATTAGAATCCAAGCGATTTTCGCGATGCTGTAGCTAAAAATGCTTGTGTTGGAAGTTCGGGAAATGACAAAATAGCCTAAGCCTACCATTGCCAAAGAGGCCCAGCCCCAGAATACGGTATTCGTGTGGACCGGGCGAAGTCGACCGAAGGAAAGCCAAGAGATTTGATCCATCTCAGGCCAGATAAACTTCATGCCCAAGTACTGCCCGATGAGAGTACCAAAAACCAGCCAAAACACCGCAGCTCCTAAATACCAAATTAATAGGCTTCGCAGCGGTTGTGGAGTTTCCAGGTGAAGTGTTTCCCGCTTTTTTTCACTGACTAGCGGGTTTTCCGGGTCATGGGTGACTTTTGCTATCAATCCTCGACTGTCATTTGTTGGGGTTTGTCCTGAGAGTTCCTCACCGGATAGGCGGTAATTTTTGGCTGCTTTTCTCTTTTCAAGAATCCAATCCAAGTCTTCTTCTTCCCAGTTCACCAGTTCGGATTTCAAAGATTCTTTTTTCCGGGATTCGGACTTGTTCTGGAGGTGTCGAATAAAAGTCGAAAGACGTGAACCGATGATGAGAATAGCCACAAAAGACACTAAGGCGATAAGCAGTGCTGTACCGATAATTCCAGGACTGGACCACCATTGCCCAATGTCTGGATTGGGAACAGTTTGGGCCTGTACTTTGAAGATGTGAAGGCCAAAAAGAAGGATAAATACTGAAGTGCGTTTCATACTAAGTTGACTAGTTGGTTTTTATGCTTTTTAATTGGGTGAAATTCTAAATTTATTTTCGACTTTTTTGTCGGAAATAGACTCAAAAAAAAGCTATCTGACCAAGATTGTTTGACCTGACTTGATTCCGTTTGCTAATTCGATCAACGTGGTGGTTTCCAAAGACTTTTTTAATTCGGCTCGGACTTTTACAAATTTCGAATGCATGGGACAAGGCTTTATAGCATTGCATTCACTAAGTCCTAATCCGCAACCGGCAAAGATTTGGTCACCGTCTATGGCGGAAACGAGTTGAATTACGGTTGTTGACTCCATCTTTTCAGGTCGAATAAAGAACCCTCCATAAGGACCTTTGAGGGATTCGATCAATCCATTTTTTGCCAAGTCTCCCAGAATTTTTGCTGTGAATGCTTCAGGTGAACCAACTTTTTCCACTATGTCGCCCATTTTAACCCTTTCCCCCTGTAGGGATTTAGTGGCCACATAGATCATGGCTTTGATACCGTATTCACAAGCTTTGGAAAACATAAAAGGATATGATAATGCTCAAAAATATGACAAAAATCATTTCCGACCTATTTATCGTAAATAAAATATGCAATCACGCCCTTAACAGTTTTGACTTGAACTGACCTCAGATAAAAAAAGGCGGACCCAAAGAGAATCCACCTTTTATGACCTTCATTATGTATGTTTAAAATTAGCTTAATATCAAGTGGAGGATTTTCGGAAACATGATGACTTCGGATTTGATCGAATGGGAGATCAGACAGGCTTTTTCTGATTTTTCCAATACTTTCAATCCACGTTCTTTCTTTTCATTGGGACCTAGCGTCAATTCTGGAAACAGATGAATCTCTGTCATTATCCATTTTCCGTCAACCTTGGCCAATTTTCCGGTCGCCTTGCATGTGAAATTTTCGAATTTGAGATTGGAATGTTCAGCAACGGCAAGAAACGTTGTCATCAGACAAGAGCTTACTGCAGCTGTGAACAAGTGCTCGGGGGACCATATACCGGGTATCCCGTTTGGGAATTCCGGTGGAGTGGCACATTCGATGAGGGTTTCCAGTTCTGGACTGCTCAGCTGTCCAATTCGACCGTGGTTCCAGTCCAGGTCGACTGTGTAGTCATGTGTGGGTTGATGCATAATAAGGGATTGATTTAATAAACTTCGATTTCTTTTCGATTTTGAGCAATGTGATTGACGGCAATGGGTTGTTTTGGTTTGAGATGAGTGGCGCTTTTTAATACAATCCAAGTCAGGGGCAGAACGCCTCCAAGCAGAAATACAGATCCGCCAACGATTCTAAGCCAAGTCATGGTCTGAAAGGGAGCGCTTTGAATAAATTCCTGAGACCGGGCAAACCAGTAGCCTTGATCCATGACGGTAAAAAGTTGGTGAATTCCGGCAGGGAATAGATCCAAAATCACCATCAGCGCCAGACCGGAATTGATGGACCAGAAGGAAATCTTCACTAATCGGGGATTCCAGCTGTCTGGGTTGACCAGAAATCGCAGTGCGAAGAGGATTCCCGCAATGGAAAGATTGCCATAAACTCCCATCAGGGCGGCGTGTCCATGGTTCACAGTCAGATAAGTGCCATGTTCGTAATAGTTGGCAATGGGAAGATTGATGATCAACCCAAAAACACCGGCGCCGAAGAAATTCCAAAAATTGACCCCAAGCAGATACAAAAACACTCCGGGCATGGCAAAGAGGGAAGACCTGCCATTTTCAGTTGTTTTTTTGGCCAAAATTTTGGGCATGCGCTGCATTCGCCAAGCTTCCAAAGTCAGTAAAATCAAGGGTACGACCTGAAGCGTGGAAAAGACCGAGCCCAAGGCTAAAGTGCCTACTGGCTTGGCGTTCCAGTAGAAATTATGGGAAATGCCCAATAAGCCTGAACCTAAAAACAACAAGGTTGCGAGGTAGACCACTTTAGTCACTGCCTGCCGATTGACCAAGCCCATCATTACCATCATGTAGCCCACGATGATCGTGGTGAATACCTCAAAGAAGGCTTCCACCCACATGTGCACCACCATCCATCTCCAAAAGTCCGCTACCACAAAGTTGGTCTCCGGACTGGCAACGAAGCCGGATACCAGCAAAATCAAAATACAAACCACCGCATAGACCAGCCAGTTGGGGAGTTCCCAAGGTTTGGCTTTGGTCATCACGCCTTTAAGACCACGATAGACGATCACTGCCCATAGGGCAAAGACCACGAGAAGCATGTATTGATACAGTCTTCCCAACTCCACAAATTCCCAACCTTGATGACCCAGCCACCTGGAGAGGTTGCCCAGCATGCCCATAGGGCCCATGTAAATGCCTACTAACGAACCGGCAACCAAAACAAAGAAGATGGCGAAAAGCAAATTGATGAGTTGAAGTTGACCTTTAGGCTCGCCTTTGGCCAAGAGGGGAAGGATAAAAAAGGAAATGCCCACCCAACAAGCTGAAATCCAATACAAGGAAATCTGCACATGCCAGCTGCGGGAAATAGTCACCGGCAACAAAGCTTGAAGATCAAAACCAAAGAAAGTTGTGAATCCCACAAAATCATGAACTGTGAGAACACCGGCCAGTACCTGTATCAAAAACAACAGAATGGCGACATAGAAAAACTTAAAGGTCGTCCGCTGAGTGGGAGTGGGTCGGAAGGTTCTTACTTTTTCCTCCGTCACCATTTCTGAGGCTCCCTTGGCATAGTATTGCTCAGTCAGCTGCTCAAACTGACCATAATAGTACATCACTGCTCCCAGTCCCAGCACCAGTCCAAACAATCCCAAGATACTCCACAGCATCGTGGAAGCGGTAGGGGTATTACCAGCTTCAGGGTCAAAGGGCCAATTGTGGGTGTAGCTGTACGATTCTCCCGGTCGGGATACGCTGCATACCCAAGCCCCCCAATAGAAAAATTTACTCAGTTGCTCGATTTCTTTCGGGTCTGTCAGATATCCGGAAGGGTTGAAGGCTTCATGAAATTCAGGATCTCGAAAAACGCGCTGATAAAAGGTATTGATCTCACTGACTGCAAAAGTTTGAGCATCGCTCAAAATATTTTGGTTGGTTTCCTTCAAATAGCGGTTTTCCTTGATTTCCTGTTTGACCAGTTCCTCAATACCAGCTATGGCAAGTGGATTTGGTTCGGTGGGGGATTGCACCTTATAAAATTCTTTCATGGACTCGGCCATTTCGTGCAGGGTTTGGGCGGTAAAGTCTGGTCCGCGCAGTGCCCCGTCGCCAAACATGCTTCCGTATTCCATCAGTGCATAGCGGTGAAAAACCTCCTGACCGGCCAAAATATCAGCCTTTGAAATCATCACATTACCTTCTGAATCGACATAATCGGGGATCGGAGGGGCCTCGTTGTAGGTCTGAAAGCCTATGAAAATCAGGCCGCTGATACTCACGGTGAAGATCAGGAGAAAGGGAAGCCACCAGTTTTTGGGCTTCATCAAATAGGTTAGGAAGCTGGGTTCTGTCTTCATGGATGGATAAATGGTTATTTCATATTTAAGACTATTTATTCTTAATTAAGGATAAAAAAATATCATTCATCCAGCCGGACTTCCTGGGTTCGGATTTTCTCGCCCAAAGTGGCCAAGCTGGTTTCGGTAAAGTTGTGCTGAAGTTGGGTTTTTACCTCTTTCCAGAATTCATGGACAGGGCAGGGTTTGGCAGAGCCGCAGTGCGGCAATCCGATCAAGCATTTGTCGAAGTAATCATCCCCTTCCAAGGCTTTGATCACGTCGATCAGCATGATTTCCTCAGCAGGTTTAGCTAAGGCGATTCCTCCTGAAGGACCTCGATAGGAAATGAGAATTCCCCTCTCAGTGAGTTCGCGGAAAATCTTTGTCACAAAATGAAAGGACAATCCCAGCTCTTCAGAAATATCCCTGATGCTTAAATACTGATTTTTCGGTGGATAAGCTACCAGGTAAAGTAAGGCACGTATACCGTATTTTCCGACTTGGGAGAGGGCTTTCAAATCTAATTCAGAGTATTAAGTCTGAAATAAAAACAAATTATTTCTCAATTCAAAATCAAAGAAAAATAATGATGGCTTGGATTTATAAATTTTATGTATTTCATTTGTAAGTAAGTAATCACTAACAACAGAAATGACAATCTCAGAGAGACAAAAAGAAATCATCGATGCGGCTGGGAAAATCCTGACTCAGTCTGGAATTGGAGGCTTGACGACCAAAAATCTGGCAAAAGAGATGGGCTTCTCTGAAGCAGCGATTTATAGACACTTTCCTAGTAAAGAGGCAATCATTCTTGCCATGCTGGATTTTCTGAGATCAAATATGGATTCTCGGCTATCTGGAGTTGATGAAACTCAAGATCTTGAAAAGCGATTTAGAGCTATTTTCTCCAGTCAGTTTTCCTTTTTCACAATTAACCAACACTTTGTTGTAGCTGTATTTTCAGATGGGCTTTGGGAAGAAAGTGGACAAGTCAATCAAGCAATTTTGAAGCTGATGAAAACGAAGATGAGCTATCTGCTCCCGCTGATACAGGTGGGACAAAGTCAGGGTGTTTTCAAATCATCCATTTCTTCTGCTCAGATTGCTCACATAATAATAGGCTCATTTCGCCTGCACATGTTTAAGTGGCGCGTTTCTGGATTCAGCTTTGACTTGGTATCGTCTGGTGACGAGCTGATTGATTCAATTTTAGAAGTTATCAAAAGCTAAAAAAATTTAAACATTATGTTAGTAAATACTCACAAACATATCTTCCTCACCTTTCTGATATTCTTAATAGGATGGTCAGCAGAAGCGCAGGAATGGACACTGGATCAGAGCTTGGATTCAGCCCTCCAGTACAATAGATCCTTGAAGATTGCCAATAACCAAGTTTCGGCAGCCAACCTCAAGCAGGAGGAATCCCGAAGTCAGTTGCTGCCTAAGGTGATGGCATCGGGCGATTACCGGTACTTTACCCAAGTGCCTTATCAATTTTTCCCCCAAGCCGCATTTGGAGGGCCAGAGGGTGCTTATAAACCTATCCAGTTTGGAGTTCCCCATAATTTCTCTGCGAATCTTTCGCTTAGGATGCCGATCTACGACCCGCAAGTTTGGGCAGGAATCCAGATTTCTAAAACCTATCAGGAATTAGCCGATGTGCAGCGATTTCGGACGGAGGAGCAAGTTTATTTGGATGTTTCCAATTTGTTTTACAATGCACAGATTCTAAAAAATCAACTCATTTTTCTCCAGCAAAACCAAGCCAATGGTCAAAAACTGGAACGCAACACCCGCTTGCTCTATGAGCAAAAACTGGCCACAGGAACTGACATGGATAAGGTCATCCTCCAAAATCAACAGCTTGCATCTCAGGTTCTTCGCCTTGAAAATCAATATCAAATAGTAATTCAGCAGCTAAAATTAAACATTGGGCTATCCCTTGACAGGGATTTTGAAATTGATCCTGAAATTTTGCTGGGAGAGGAGCAAACTTTTGACGCAGGTAAGACCTCTGACTACAGAATCCAGGAGATTAAGGAAAAGGCGGCGAGTCAAGAACTCCGTGCACTCAAGCAATCTAAAATCCCAAGTTTGAATCTCATTGGGAATTATGGAACCACTGGCTTCGGATATGGTGGGGCTCCGGAGTCTTTTCTGAAATTTTACCCAGTGAGTTTCATTGGTGCACAAGTAAGTTTTCCAGTGTTTAATGGTACGATTACCACCAAGAGAATAAAGCAAAAGGAACTGGAACTCACGAATGCTTCCATCCAAAAAAGTCTGATTCAAGATCAAAATCTGGTGCAATATCAATCTGCAACCCTGCAGCAAAAAACGGCTGAAAGCCAGATTCTAACTTCACAATCCCAAATCAAACTGGCCGAATCCATCTATGCCAAAACACTCCTCCAACAACAGGAGGGACTGGCAACTTTAACAGACATTCTCCTTGCTGACAATGCGCTTCGCGATTCGCAACAGCAATACCTCAATGCTTTGGTGAACTACCTCAAAGCAACCCTCGAACTCAAAAAATCCACAGGCACTCTTCTTAATTAATCCATGAAAAAGATACTATATATTCTCATTCCTTTGGCTATTGTGATAGCCGTGGTAGCCAAGTTGGCGATGAACAAAAAGATCGCTACTGAGCGGGTGTATTCCTATGACCGTGATCTGGCTATTCAAGTCAATGCGCTGAAGGTTAGTGCTTCCAGCGTGCAGCCGGAATATGGTTTTACCGGGACTTTTGAACCCAACCGGGAGACCAAATTGAGCGCTGAAGTGCAGGGAAAAGTCAATCGGGTGTTGGTGGAAAATGGCAGTCTGGTCAGAAGAGGACAGGTGTTGATTCAGCAGGATGATGCCTTGCTTCAGCTCCAACTTAAATCCGCTCAAGTCCAAATCAACGGACTGGAAGCAGATCTTAAGCGGTATCGGATTTTGGTAGAAAATGATGCGATTCAGGGGATTCAGCTTGAAAAAACCGAGATGGCGATGGAATCCGCTCAGGTTCAGATAAGCACGCTGAAAGAGCAAATCAGTAAAGCGGCTATCCGAGCGCCTTTTGATGGGGTAGTGACAGCCAAGCTGACCGAAGAAGGGGACTTTGCAGCTCCCGGAAAACCACTGATTCAACTCACCGATATCTCAAAACTTAAATTGATGATTCAGGTGCCTGAGCAGGATTTGAAGCTTTTTGAGCAGGGAAAAGAATACCAGATCCAGATTCCAGGGCTTTCACAGGAAGCGACCGGTAAAGTCAACATGGTCGGAAGTCGAGGTAATGCAGGAAACAGCTTTCCAGTGGAAATCATCATTCCAAACACTTCAAAGCAGGAAATCAAGGCGGGCATGTTTGGCGAACTCAAGATGAAAACGGAGGCAGGACAATCAGGAATTCTGATTCCTGCAGTTGCGATCCTTGGTTCCGATCTTTCACCGCAGGTGTACTTGGTAAAAGACGGGAAAGCAGTCCTCCAAAACATTCAAATTGAGAGGCGTTTCCCGGATCAGGTTTTGGTCAAGTCTGGTCTCAGCGAAGGTGATTTACTGATAATCGGAGGCCTGATCAATGTCTTTGAAGGTGCCAATGTAACCGCCAACTTCTAATCCTCGCGACATGAATATCACATCAATTGCTATCAACCGACCCTCGCTGATCATCGTTTTGTTCAGCTTATTTATCCTGCTCGGCTATATCGGTTACACCAATTTGTCCTATGAATTGATGCCGGATTTCAATCAGCCGGTGCTCGTGATCAAAACGGTCTATCCGGGTGCTGCACCTGAAGAGGTGGAAAGTTCGGTTTCTGAAAAAATAGAAGATGCACTTTCCAATCTGGAGGGAGTGGACTATTTGATCACCAAATCCCTTCCGAATGCTTCGGTGGTGATCGCCAACATGAAATACGGGGTTGATCTGGATCAATCTATGCTGGATGCGCAACGCTACATCGACAATGTCCGAAAGGATCTTCCTGATGAGGTTTTGTCACCTGTCATGAGTAAAGTTTCTCCCAATGATCTGCCGATCATGTCCATCACGGGCACGAGCAAGATGGGTAGTACGGAATTTTACCAGCAGATGAAAGATGAGTTTTTGCCTCAAATCCAACAACTCAAAGGAGTAGCGGAAATCACCATTCTGGGAGGAGAGCAGCGGGAGGTGCAGGTGAAAGTAGATCAGGAAAAGCTCCGGCAATACAAGGTATCCCTCCAACAAGTCGTGGACGCCATCAACCGTTCGGGATTGGATATTCCGGCCGGTGTAGTGCAGACTGACAAGGAGGAAAGTGCGGTGAGACTTACCGGAAAGTTCAAAACGCTTGAAGATATCCAAAATGTGCAGGTCGCGATGCCAATTCCAGGTTCACCGATTTATGTGAAAGATCTTGCTGTCGTGAAAGACGGCATCCGAGAGATCACTTCCATCAGCCGGTACAACGGGCAGGAAGGAATCGGAATGATGCTCAAAAAGCAGGGAGATGCCAATGCCGTGGATGTTTCTAAGGCAGTTCGGGAGCGATTGGCTTTGATTGAATCCCAAAACTCAGAAGCCGGGGTGAGGTTTATTATCGCGGATGACAGTACTGACAATACCATTGCAGCTGTGGATTCGGTGATTTTTGACTTGATTTTGGCTGTTATTCTGGTTTCGCTTGTGATGCTACTCTTTTTGCGAAGCTTCCGAAACTCGCTTATCGTAATCGTAGCAATTCCGACTTCTTTGGTGACAGCTTTTGCGGTAATGTGGATTTTGGGTTATACGCTTAATCTGATGACTTTGCTTGCCATGTCGCTGATTGTCGGAATCTTGGTGGATGATGCCACGGTAGTTTTGGAAAATATCCAGCGACATCTCGATATGGGTAAGGATAAGCGGGTGGCTTCGATGGAAGGAAGGATGGAAATCGGATTTTCCGCACTTTCGATCACTTTGGTAGACGTGGTGGTTTTTCTCCCAATCCTCTTTTTACAAGTATTTGTGGCGGACATGCTGAGACAGTTTTCTGTGGTTGTAATCACTTCCACCCTGACAAGTTTGCTGGTTGGATTTACGCTGACTCCGTGGATGGCTTCCCGAATTGGAAAATCTGAGGACCTACAGCCTACCAATTTCTTCAATCGTTTTTTGATTGGGTTTGAGCATAAATTGGATCGTTTCGTGGCTTGGTATGGTCGTCAACTGGATTGGGTGCTTGAGCACAAATTGGCTTTTGTTGGGATCGTTTTGGGGCTTTTTGCCATGACCGGAATAATCATGAAGCAGGGAATTATCGGAAAGGAATTGATCTCAACAGGAGATCAGGGTAAATTCAGTTTGTATCTTGAGTTTGATAAATCCACTTCTCTAAAGGAAAATAACCTCCGAACCTTGGAAGTCGAAAACTTCCTACTCCAACAGCCCGAGGTGGCGACCATCTTCAGTAATGTCGGTGGGCCAACCACAGGAATAGGAAGCTTGGGAGTAGGTGCCGCCTTCAAATCAGAGTTGACGATTCAACTTAAGGACAAGAAAGAAAGAGGAGATATCCCGACTGAAACCTATATGGAAAATATGCGGGAGGAGCTAAAGAGGGAGTTTCCCGGTGCCAGTTATTCCATGATTGCTTTGGGATTGATCCCAAGATCTGCACCAATTGAGATGACCCTCAGCGGTCCGAGTACAGAAGCAGTAATGACTGTGGCGAACAACCTCAAAACCGTGGTAGAAAATATCCCCGGGGCAGATTATGTGAAGCTTTCTGTGGAAGAGGGAAGCTCTGAATTTCAAATCATCCCAGATCAGGATCGATTACAGCGGCTGGGATTGAATAATGCTTTTGTCGGATTGAATGTGCGAACTGCACTTACCGGCAACGATGATGCTACGCTGACTGAGGCAGGAACAGAATATCCGGTGCGGATCCAGTTGGATAATTTCAACCGTCAAAACTTTGCTGACGTGCAGCGCTTGATTTTGGTGAATCCGGCCGGAGTGCCCATTGAGCTTTCGCAGGTAGCCGATGTGGTGCAGGATAAATCACCTTCACTTCTAGAACGAAAGGATCGACAACCTGCCGTGACTTTGACCGCAAATGCGCTGGGAAGACCGTCTGGAACTGTGGCTGATGATGTGGTTGCTTACCTTAGCGAAAATCCGCTTCCCGGGGGAATAAGTATGGTTTGGGGAAGTGATATCAAAAGGCAAAATGACAGTTTTGGGGCTTTGGGATCAGTTTTATTGATTTCCTTCCTCCTCATTTACTTGATCATGGTGGCCCTTTACGATAGCTTTATCTATCCGTTTGTGGTGCTTTTCTCCATTCCCGTTGCTGTGATTGGAGCCTTTTTAGCACTTAATCTTTCAATGAATAATCTCAGTTTGTTTGCTCTTCTCGGCTTGATTATGCTGATGGGCTTGGTAGCTAAAAATGCAATTCTGATTGTAGACTTCACGAACCAACTCCGTGAAACAGGTATGGAAGTGAAGGAAGCCCTCAAGAAAGCTGGTCAGGGAAGAATGAGACCGATTTTGATGACGACACTTTCAATGGTGATCGGAATGCTGCCGATTGCCTTGGCAAGTGGAACAGCGAGTGAATGGAAAAATGGATTGGCCTGGGTAATTATAGGAGGCTTATTGTCATCCTTGATTCTGACAGTTTATCTGGTTCCCGTTGTATATTATGCATTGGAAAATCTGAAAATGAAATTGACCCGAAAAGAAAAACCTGTGAAAGTGATTTGATCCAAATTTAAGCCACATAAGAAATCAGCTTCCACAATAATAAGGGACTAATATAGACTT
>CBFGUY010000009.1:0-46622 GCA_965651895.1 uncultured Algoriphagus sp.
AGGCCCTGATGGAATTACTTAGCTACTTTCACGTTCACAGCGTTAACGCCTTTTTTACCTTGAACTACGTCATAAGTAACGTGATCGTTTTCACGGATTTCGTGTACTAGACCTGAGTGGTGTACAAATACATCTTCACTGTTGTCTGCTGGTGTAATAAAACCAAAACCTTTGGTTGTGTTAAAGAATTTTACTGTTCCTTCATTCATGATTACTAACTTTTTAAATTGGTGTTTCTATTATTTTGTTGTTGTGCATTGTTCGGATATTCTCTTCTCGGAGCGTTCTCTTTCCTTTGCGGATTTTCTTTTTTCGGTGGTTCTGGTTCTGGCGGAGTGTCTGAGATGTTACCAAACTCATCCACGTACGCAATCATATCGTCCAGATCTCCGCTTTTTGGCTGATCCTTACGCGCAGCCATCTTTTCTTGTTTTTCTCTCTTTTTTCTCTTTTTAAGTTCTGCTTTTTGCTTTTTAATGAATGTGTTTTGGTTTTTTGACATTGCGACGATTTTAATTGACAAATGTTATGGCCCTGCCGGTTTTTCCGGCCCGGCCTGTCCGGCCAATTCTGTGGATATAACTATCCATAGACATGGGAAGCTGGTAATTGATCACATGGGATACATCAGCTACGTCTATACCTCTGGCAGCTACATCAGTTGCCACCAGCACTCGAGTCATTCCGCTTTTGAACTCATCTATGGTTCTATTGCGAAAGTTTTGGGACTTATTTCCATGAATCAACCCAGATTTGATACCGGACTGATTTAATTGCTTGCTCAGTTTATCCGCAAGTCTCTTTGTTTCAGTGAAAATAATCACCTTCTCCAAATCGACCCCTTTAAACAAATCAGCAAGTATATCGAACTTATTCTTGCCTTCCGGCACCCGAATAATCTCCTGATCTACATTCTCGCTGGTAGTTCCACCAGTGTTTACTTTCACCTCTACAGGATTAGTGAGTAATCCAGCTATGAGCGCTTTTTGGCTTGGTTCCAATGTGGCTGAGAAAAGCATGGTCTGGCTTCTCTTAGTCATTGAATTTACGAGTTTTTTTACATCATGTACAAATCCCATGTCCAACATCCGGTCAAACTCATCCAACACAAGCGTATTTACACGGTTGAGATGAAGCAACTTACGGTTAGCCAAATCCAACAATCGACCTGGCGTGCCTACAATCACATGAAGTTTTCTGTTCAAAGCTTTAAAATCAGAATTGATATTGGTACCTCCAATAAATGTGTTGGAGTACAAATTCATTCCTTTGCTAAGACTCTTGAATTCCTCCTCTATCTGCAATGCCAGCTCACGTGTAGGTGTTACGATCAACGCAGTAAAGTTCTGAGGATCCTGCTTGGCGTGTTCTATGATGGGTATCAAAAATGCCCCGGTTTTACCCGAACCTGTATTTGAAATACCCAGAATATCCCTCTTATCCATCAACGCAGGAATAGCCTGCTCCTGGATATTGGTCATACTTTGATAGCCTTTGGCTTCCAGATTTCTCAACAACAAAGCATCTAACTTTACACTTGAAAAAGGTGTTTCAGATCGAAATCCTTGTTGCCCACTAGGCTGAGCCTTTTTGACGAACAAGTTAGGATCTAACTTAGACTCCTTTTTCTTATTCTGTCCAGGTCTTGCTGCAGGTCGGGAATTCCTCCTTTGATTAGCCGCAGGTCTTGTATTACTATTTCTTTGTGTATTCATTGTTAATTAGGCTTTAATTGGCTCCATTTTGGGCTCATTACCCAACACATAGAGCATTTTGAAATGGTCCAACACAGCCATTAAAAAATGTGGTTTAGAATAATAAGGCACATTGAATTCCTCCGCTGTGGCCTTTACGATCGGTGCTATATCCTTATAGTGCACATGGCAAATATCAGGAAACAAATGGTGCTCTACCTGGAAATTCAACCCTCCTACAAACCAAAACAACAATTTCGACTTGGGAGCAAAGTTACAGGTAGTAGCCAGCTGGTGAAGTATCCTTTCTCCTTCTACCACCCCATTGCTGTCAGCTTTCGGGAAATTAACTTCTTCTACTATATGCGCTATCTGGAATACCATCGTAATGACAAATCCAGTCACAAAATGCATCATGATGAAAGCAAGGATTATCATCCCTACAGAAAAAGAGGAGAAAACAATCGGCAACCCCAGCACTACTGAGAAATAAGCGAACTTAAGGAACACAAGTTTTATAATTCCTTTTCTGTATGCTTTCTCTCCACCTTTTACAAGGCCTTTATTGTAATACCTAGTAAACCTGATAAAGTCCTTAGCAGTCACCCATGAAAGAGTGGAAAGCGAATAAAAAAACCAAGCATACAGGTGTTGGAACTTATGCAGCCCATTTTTATCCGCGTTTGGAGAGAATCTCAAGAAGAAAGGGGCATTGATATCGTCGTCATGTTCGTCTATGTTGGTAAAGCTATGGTGAAGCACATTGTGTTGAAGGTGCCAAACCATGGAGCTTGCGCCTACCATATCGAGGGTATAACCGATCCAGGTGTTAGTTTTTTTATTTTTGGAATAAGAACCATGGATTGCATCATGCATTACTCCCATACCTACTCCTGCCATTCCAAAAGCAGAAAGCAAATAACAAGCGAATAATTGAAAGGTGGTGGTAGCCACGCCCGTGATCACTAAAAAAATCGGCACGACATACAGGGATACCAAGACGATTGATTTAATGATCATCTCTCTATTACCGTATTTCGATTTGTTTGTGGACGTAAAATGTCCGTAAACTCGCTTTCTTAATGTTTGGGAGAATTCAGATAATTCTGATTCTGAGAACCTTACTGTCTTAATGGCACTGTGATTAAATTATAAATACTAATGTTTCCCGTGGGATTTTCTCTGCAGGTTTTAATTCTATGACCGGACTTGCCCGGATCTCATGAATTAAAAAAGTAGAAAGAAGAAGAATTAAAACCTTTGCGAGGGGAAACTCTTGAATTTGCTACTTAAGCAGGTTGACAATCAACGCATACTTTATTTCAAGTAAAAAGGATGTCACTGGGACAGCGCCTTTATGCTTACAAAGGTGAGGAGAAGATTTCGCAAATCCTAATACCAATTAAACGCCAACTGTTTACAACCCTATTATTTCTTACAAAGAGACATGCCTGAAAAGTAAAACCCTGTCACAAAAAATGCCTTAAACACCTTTCAATAGGCACTCAACGCTGAGAAACAAGAATAGCGATCTGGATAATTATTTATTTTTATTCAACTTCCTGCCTTACTCAGAATGATCAACTTTATTTTGCTTCTGCCAAAAAAACCTGTCTCCCTTCTACGAGTCCTTGTACTATATAGCGGCCTTGATGATCATAAAGATGTATATCCAGTTCATCTCCCATAACACACTCCGCCAGGTAATTGATCGAAAAGGGTAGCGTATGGCAGCCATTTTCCCGTAGGATATTTTCCACCCAGCGCAAATAACTGGTATTGTTCACATGATTGTTCAAATCCAAATCCGAATACCTGACTTTTACTCTCTCGCTCTTCAGAAGTGCTCCTTTAAGCCTGATCTTGCCAGGCTGCCATTCTGGCTTTTCCAAGGGATCAAAGAGTACTGCTGGCAAAGCATTTTCAGGCCTAAAGATGCGCTTAGTGACCACATTCATCAATACCCATGAGCTCATCCCTCGCGCCAGCGTATCGCCAGCATGATTTGTAATCAAAAACTCCCGAAAAGCGAATAGCTTATCCACTCCCCTACCTGCGGTATATACTTTTATAGAATCTCCCCATGAGGGAAGATTCTCACAGCTGATATCTAAGCGGGACAATATCCATGAGAGATTCTGCTCTTGGAGACTTCTGCCAAAATCAGCAGAATCAGCATGTCTCCAGGCAATTTCCTGAAAAAGGTTAGACAATGAAACTAAACTTAACTTCCCATCAGGATCGACTTGATAAGATCGGATCTCAAAATCTTTTTGATACTGAAAGGAAGTACTATAACTCATTTAGATCGGTTAGGTGAGGCTTTGACAGGAATAAGAAATACAGCCTTTCTTACACTGGAAAGCAGAGTGATTCCCAATCCCGCCACTGCTATTAGTGCAAAAGAGAATTTCAAATTAAATAATTCCGCAATAAATCCAATCAATGGGGGTCCAAGTAAAAAGCCAAAGAATGAAATGGTAGAAACCAAAGCCAGCGCTACACTAGGTGAATACAGTTTAGACCTGCCAGCAATGCTGTAAGACAGTGGGATAATAGACGCTACTCCAAGTCCTACAAGTAAAAAGCCAACAGTTGCCATAATCACCGTCGGGAAAAGCACTGCTAAGCCCAGCCCGATAAAAATCAAAACCCCACTGACCTGTATTACTTCCACTTTGGTATATCTGGCAGCAATCTTATCTGTGATAAATCTGCCAGAGGCCATCGCCCCCATAAAGGCAACATAACCTAAAGCTATCAAGGATGGATCCGACTGCACTACTTTTTTAAAATAAACTCCAGACCAATCAAACATACATCCTTCGGCCATCATCCCGAGAAATGCAATAAGACTGATTCTCAGCAAAAGCGCATCAGGTTTTTTCATCACCAATCCACCTCCACTATCTGTCACTTTCTTTTCTTTGATAATAAATCTTTGGGCAGAAAGAATGATAACAATCGAAATAGCCATCACCACGGCATAATGTTGTGCAGGCGAAAAGCCTATAAAAATCATCAATGCACCAAGCCCGGCACCTGAAAATCCGGCCAGGCTCCATAGACCATGAAAAGAAGCTAAAATACTCTTGCCCATCTCATCCTCCAAGGCCAAGCCTTGGGTGTTTAATGAAATATTCATCACATTTCCCAGCATTCCATATAGGATAAGCACAGGAATCAAAAACCAAGTGGTGGGAGCCAATCCAATCAAAGGCAAAGTCATCGCATAGGCAAAACTGCCAAACATCACCACCGTACGGCTACCATACTGGTGTACAGCCCACCCGGCAATAGGCAATCCAATGACAGAACCAAGCGGTAAAAAAAGCAATAGTGTACCCAATTGCCCTTCGGATAAATCAAACTTCGCCTGGATATCTGGAATCCGGGCTGCCCAGGATGCAAAGCAGAGACCGACAAAAAAGAAAAAAGCCCCTAGGGCAACTCGTCTTTTGGAAAGTATGTTCATCAAATAGCTAGGTTTAAGAGGCTCACAAAAGTACAGAACATTCGGTCAAAATCATGCGAAATCTAGAACATTGCGCCTGAAAACTAGTTACCTTAGTCACACACACCTCACCAAATCTACATGGAACTGGTCATAGCAGGAGCCGTAATCGTTACCGCAATATTTATCGTCCGCTTTATCATCAAAAAAGTTTTTGACTGAAAAAACCACTCCCTTTTCAGAAAGTGGCTTCACTAGCTTCAGATCCCCCTTAATTCGGTAGCTTGCTTGCAAATCTACCATAGACCCATGTTCCTGCAATAGCTGAAAGTAAAGTTATAATCACCACAGTAAACCCCGATCCGATCTGAGCAAAAAGCGGCCCAGGACATGCTCCTGTAATCGCCCAGCCAAGTCCGAAGATAAATCCACCGTAGATCTGTCCCTTGCGGAATTCCTTGATCGGGATTTTGATTTTTTCTCCTGCAAGCGACTTAATGTTGAATCGCTTAATCAACTGGATGGATATTATCCCTGTCACTATCGCAGAGCCGATCACCCCATACATGTGGAACGAATCTAATCGGAACATCTCCTGGATTCTAAACCAAGAGATAATTTCAGCTTTCACAAACACGATTCCGAACATAATCCCAAGAATCAAATATTTGACAAGGGAAAACCCTCTTTCGCCAGTCTCTTGAGAATTCAGTGCATCACAGACCACTTCTTGAATATTTCTTTGTACTTCTTTCATTTCCTAGTGATTAAAATCCAACCAACTTCATTAATGGAGCCAAGAACACTTGCGTCATCAAAAAGCCACCAAGCATAAAGAACATAGTAGCGACCAAGGATGGCCACTGAAGTGAGCTGATGCCCATAATCGAATGCCCAGAGGTACAGCCCCCTGCGTACCTTGTGCCAAAACCAACCAAAAACCCTCCCAAGATAAAAAACACAAAGCCTTTGAACGTAAATAAATTCCCCCAAGAGAAAATATCAGATGGCATCAACCCCGAGAAATCAGTAATCCCCATAGCTGCCAATTCCTTTTGTGTCTCATCCGAGATCACGATTTCATTAGGATTTGACAAAAATGAAGTTGCCACAAAACCACCGATAAAAACCCCTAATACAAACACCAAATTCCAAGTTTCTTTTCTCCAGTTGTATTGAAAGAAAGGAATCTTTGCAGGTACGCACATCGCACACACATGACGAAGGGAAGATGAAATCCCAAAGCTTTTGTTTCCCACAATGAGAAGTGCAGGGACAGTAAGCCCGATCAATGGGCCAGCCACATACCATGGCCATGGCTGGGAAATCCAGTCTATAAATTGATTCATAAGTATCGCATTTTGAATGATTATACCAAGCGACTGCTTAGGCAAATAATCATACCGGTAATATAAATAATTCGTGGTCTGTGCGGACACAGACCACGGTGAGGGGTTAGAGACATCTTTTCAGTGATTGATCAGCTGGAATACCAATGACCAAAGTACCTACAGGCTAGTGATTAGTCAATCCCAGCATTCACTTTGGTGATCCTAAAGCAAGTGGTCTGTAAGGACACAGACCACAGGTTCTTATATTTTAATTCTTTAAACTAGATTCTTGAATCTTGAATCTAGTGTCTTGACTCTAGTTCCTTGATTCTTGGATCTATTGTCTAATTTCTAAAGTCTTGCGTCTTGATACTAGCTACTTGATTCTTACAACAAGGTAGTTGGGCAAACATACTCACTTACTTTAAACTTCCCTGACTCCTTGATGTCTTTGAATCCGCCCTTTACATCGATCAAATTGTCATATCCTCTTGCTCTTAGTATAGAATTAAAAACCATAGAACGATAGCCTCCTGCACAATGTACGTAGTAGGTTTTATCTTTGTCTATTTTCAGCATGCTTTCATTGATGTAATCAAGTGGCGCATTTTCCGCATCCTGCACATGCTCTGAAAGGTATTCAGACTCTTTTCTTACGTCCAGAATATTTATAGAACCTTCTTCTTCATTGATCTCAGCAAGTTCGGCCGCTGAGATGGATGTGATCTGGTCTATCTCTTTATTGGACTTAGCCCAGACCTCAAACCCGCCTTGCAAATATCCAATAGCATAATCATAGCCTACACGGGCCAATCGGGTGACTACCTCTTCTTCTCTTCCTTCCTCGGCCACGATCAAGATCTGCTGCTTCAGATCCGGAATCATCGCTCCTACCCATACCGCAAAACTTCCATCAATTCCAATATTGATGGAATTTGGCACAAACCCCTTTGCGAAATCCTGAGGCGCCCTTGTATCCAATATCAAGGCTCCCGTTTCATTAGCAGCATCTTCAAATTCTTTTGGGGACAATGGCTTGGCTCCTCTTTCCAGCACAGTATCGATGCTGTCATACCCCTCTATATTCATCATCACATTTTGAGGAAAATAGGCAGGAGGGGGAGTCAAGCCTGTGATCACCTGCTTAGTAAACTCTTCCTTGGTCATCTCCTGAAGCGCATAATTGGTCTTCTTTTGATTACCAAGGGTATCAGAGGTTTCCTTGCTCATATTTTTGCCACATGCCGAACCTGCTCCATGTGCCGGATATACGATCAGCTCATCTGGAAGCGGCATGAGCTTATTTCTCAACGAATCATAAAGATGACCTGCCAGCTTTTCCTGAGTCAAATCAGCTATGACTTTCTGAGCTAAATCAGGTCTACCCACATCCCCTATAAATAAGGTATCTCCAGTGAAAATAGCTTCAGGATTCCCCTCTTCATTATACAATAAGTAGCAGGAGCTCTCCATTGTATGTCCAGGTGTATGGATAAGTTTGATTTTCGCTTTACCGATATGGAATTCTTCACCATCCTGTCCAATGTGAGCAGAAAAACCAAGTTTCATTTCTGTAGGGCCATACACGATCTCAGCACCTGTTTTCTCTGCCAGATCGATATGGCCGGAGACGAAATCAGCGTGAAAATGCGTTTCAAAAACGTATTTTATTTTGGCATTTCTACGCTCAGCCTTTGCTATATATGGCTGAACCTCTCTTAGTGGGTCGATTACCGCAGCCTCTCCGTCTGATTCAATATAATATGCACCTTGAGCAAGGCATCCGGTATATATCTGTTCTATTTTCATATCTCTATTTTTATTTGGGTCTGTTTTTATAGAAGAAAAACAGGTTTACGTATCCTTGGTAACTGAAGAATTTAAGCACCTCCTTCACAGGTCTTCTGTCCCTTGATTTTCTACTCAAAAGTAGGGATTTAAGCGTAAGTGCTAAATGACTTTTGTCACATAGCAGTTATGCACTTTCTACTATTTTGGACTTCAGCACATTGACCAGCTGATGGGCTTGCACTACGCCAGACTCCCTCCAGAGAATTTTCCCTTTTTGGAATAAAATCAATGTGGGAACTCCTCGAACCTGGAATTTACTGGCAGCCAACTGGTTTTTATCCACATCTACTTTCACAATCTTCACTTTGCCCCCAAGCTGCTTGGCAGTATCCTCCAAAATGGGCTGCATCATTTTACAGGGGCCACACCAAGTTGCATGAAAATCCACCAATACTGGTTGGTCTCCATCTATCAGCTCTTGAAATGTTTTGGCTTTAGTACTCATGATTCCTTGTTTTTTTGCCACAACAAAGGTAGAAGCTAAATGAGTTCAACACAGTAATTTTTGTCACAGAGTGGGAACGGACAAAAGCCTCTCTGTTTTAAAATACCTAAAAATCACCCTAAATGGCATTTATTTTTTTTATTTTCGCCAGTCAAATTCCTTTTTATTAAATGCTCAATTACAAGCAAATCAACAATCTGACCGGGTGGGTCGTTTTTGCCGTAGCTACACTTGTTTACGTACTTACTGTCGAACAAACCGCCAGTTTCTGGGATCCGGGAGAGTTTATAGCTGTAGCCTACAAACTACAAGTGCCTCACCCTCCGGGAGCGCCCTTCTTCCTCTTGGTCTATCGAATGTTCAGTTTCTTTGCCTTTGGTGACCCTTTGCAGGTAGCTTATTGGATGAACGTGGGAAGTGCAGTATTCTCAGGATTTACGATTCTATTCCTTTTTTGGTCAATTACGCTTTTTGGTAAAAAGCTTTTTAAAATCCAAGAGGGTCTGGAAGGCAAAGGGGAAACCATCACCTTGATGGGAGCCGGTATCGTAGGCTCGCTGGTATATACCTTCTCTGATAGTTTCTGGTTCTCGGCAGTGGAAGCGGAAGTTTATGCCATGTCTTCTTTTTTCACGGCAATTGTGATATGGGCATTTCTGAAGTGGGACGTGATCAAAGATCCCCGGGAAGAAAACAAATGGATGATTTTCATTGCTTATTTGGTTGGTCTTTCTATCGGAGTCCACTTGCTGAACTTGGTGACTTTGCCAGCTTTGGCACTCATCTACTATTTCAAAAAGTACGAAAATCCCACGCTGAAGGGCGGTATTTTCGCCATGTTCCTTGGAGGCGTGGCTCTGATTATTATTAACAACTTAATCATCCCTGGGCTTCCAAGCCTAGCGGGTTCCATGGAGATTTTCTTTGTCAATAGCATTGGGTTGCCATTCGGCTCTGGTATCGTGGTATTTATGATTTTGTTTTTTGTAGCGGTATTTTATGCCTACAGATATTCCCGTAAAAAAGGCAACGCTATCCTAAATACAGCATTACTTTCATTTATTTTTATCCTAATAGGATACTCCAGCTATGCCCTGATCGTCGTGCGTGCCAATCAGGATCCAATCATCAACGAAAATGCACCCAAAGACATTATCAGCTATGTATCGTACCTGAAGCGGGAGCAATATGGCTACAGACCCTTGTTGCACGGGCAATATTTCACAGCCAAACTGGTGGCTCAAGAAGAGGGAGCACCTGTCTATATGAAAGGCAAGGATAAATATGAAATCGTAGATTACTCATTAGTGAACACCTACGATCCCACCAAAACTACTATTCTGCCAAGAATCTATTCTACTCAGGAAAGCCATAAAAGACTGTACCGTCAAAAGCTTGGCCTGAGAGAAGGACAAGAACCCACATTTGGCGACAACCTCTACTTTATGTTTTCACATCAGTTGGGTCACATGTATTGGCGTTACTTTATGTGGAATTTTTCAGGCCGGGAATCTGACTTTAGTGACGCTCCTTGGATTGGGATCACGGATGCCTTCAAAGATTATCCTGATTACATCACAGAGAACAAAGGCCACAACAATTATCTGATGCTTCCACTGTTGTTGGGAATTATTGGTTTGTTCTTTCAGGCCAAGGTAGATCCAAAATCGTTCTATGTGAACCTTATGCTGTTCCTGATGATGGGCGTAGTGCTGGTACTGTACCTGAATTCCCCTCCGGTGGAGCCGAGAGAGCGTGATTATATCTATGTAGGTAGCTTCTATGCATTTACGATCTGGGCAGGGATAGGTGTGATGGCTATTGCCCACATGATAGGCCGTGCTACAAAAAACCTCGGGACTGCAGGGATCATCGCCACACTGATTACACTGCCAGTAGCTGGTCTGATGGCAGGACAGAACTGGAATGACCACAACAGAAAAGGAAGATATTTCTCAGTAGATTCCGCAAGAAACTTCCTTGCCTCCTGTGCGCCAAATGCAATCCTATTTACTGGCGGTGATAATGACACTTTCCCGCTGTGGTACGTGCAGGAAGTGGAAAACTTCCGTACCGATGTAAGAGTGATTGTACTGAGTTACTTTGATACAGACTGGTATGTACAGCAAATGACCAGACCCGTGAACGAATCAGAAGCGTTACCTTTCAGCCTGGATCCCCACCGCTATCAGAAAGGCACAAATGATGTGCTTTATGTAATGGAAAGGGAAGGCATGAACGCTATTTCTGTCAAAGAATATTTAAAACTTCTGAATTCAGGTTCCGATTTATTGAAAATGGAAACCGGCGGTAAATCTGTTGCCAACATGGTTCCATCCAGAAATCTGATTCTGGAAGTGGACAGCTCAGCTGTAGCAAACAAGAATATTATTCCTGAAGAATTTGCCCCATTATTCTCTCCGCAGATGAACCTTCAGGTTTCAGGCAACTATGTCACCAAAGGCACTTTGATGCTAATTGATTTGATCACATCAAATAATTGGGATCGCCCGATCTATTTCAACAATACCTCACTAGCTACCATAGGTATCAATATTCAGGAACATGTGGTGATGGAAGGGTTGACTTATCGTTTGCTTCCTGTGAGAAAACCAGATTATGTCCGTGAAGAACTAGTCAATGCAGAGCTGGCTTATGAAAACTTCATGACCAAGTTTTCCTTCCGTGGTATGGACAATGCTGATGCTTACCTGGATGAAGAGTACAGGAGATTCGCTTCCAATCACCGAAGTGCCCTGAACAGCGTTGTGATTGCGCTTCTTGATGAAGGAGATATGGAAAAAGCGTCCACACTCCTTAACTACGGTCTGGAAGTGATGCCAAACGAAGCGATTCCTTATGATCTCTCCAGTGGTCAGTCTGTGCCGCTATTCTTTGAAGTAGGAGAAGATGAAAAGGCACTGGACATCATTGATAAAGTATCCAAAAAATCATTGGATATGATTGAATTCTACACCAAAGAAAATCGGGATTATGACAGAGAAATGATGATATCCATTGAAATGATAAAGTATTTCATTCCGCTTCTGGAAGAAAGAGGCTATCAGGAAAAAGCCCAAGAGCTGAAGCTAAGGATGGAGCAATTCCTAGGCCCCCAACAAAGAGGAAGTGGGGTACTAGATAGAAGGTAAAAGCAGCATATTCTCACTAAAGGGATCCGGATTAGTCTGGATCCTTTTTTAATTTTAACCGCGGTGATCACAGAGTTTTCCGCAAAGGGCGCAGATCCTAACTTTGAAAAGTTAGTAAATTTGTCACCTCAGCCTAAAAACCAGGGAAATACTCAATTTTCTTTCAGAATATTCTCACTACATAGGAGTTACATAGCTTTCAACTAAAAAAGGCTTGTTTTCCAACTGTGTTACCTATGTGTCTATGTGGTTTAATCAGCGCATTGTTTTATTGATAATGCATTTCTCACCTACTTTTGGTCTATTGAGAAAGCAAAACAAACCTTCTCAATTAGCAATTTCCAGAAATCCACACGATACCTCCTTTAAAATCTACATGCTTTTAATCTGAAATTCAACTAGCATTCTGCAAATTTATCCTAATGGCTAAATGTCATGATTCATGGAGATAAAAATGGAGTTCTCCGTAAAAAACTTTGTGAACTCTGAGCAAAAAAAACTCAAATAAACCGCTTCACTACCCAGAAAATTATAGCCAATAAAAACACCACAATGGAGATCTTATTGATTCCATGCATCATGCGTAGGTTAAAATTGGACTTCTGACTTGGATCAGGCTTTTGGAAAACCCTCACGAAATAGTTGCCAAAATCACCCAGTTTGAAGAATTCTTTGACCTTGTTGTTTTCAGACATAGCTTGAGTTTTTTTGATAACAGATAGGAATGGGGAATGGTTTATTTTAACCTTTGAGGTATAATTACCCTTCGACTTCGCTCAGGGTGACAACTCGAAGGTTTAATTTTTAATCCAAAACCTTTGAGGTTTTTGAAACCTCAAAGGTTAGATGACCTCCGGCTCATTCCACATCCCGTCTTCCTTGATGATTTCTATCAATTTATCCACGGCTTTTTCGGAAGGAACTGATCTTTTCATTACTTCTTTGCCCTTATAAAGCGTGATTTTCCCTTTACCAGAGCCCACATAACCGTAATCTGCATCAGCCATTTCTCCAGGGCCATTCACGATACAGCCCATGATTCCGATCTTCACTCCTTTCAGATGATCCGTGCGCTTACGGATCATGGCGGTAGTTTCCTGCAAATCAAAAAGCGTTCGTCCACAGGATGGGCAGGAAATATATTCTGTTTTTGACATTCTTGTCCTTGCCGCCTGAAGTACTCCAAACCCAACAGAATTATGCAGTTTGATCTGCTCCAAAACTTCCTCCCGGCTATGTTCTCTTTCCTTTTCCAAGGAGATGAAGATACCATCTCCAAGTCCATCTATCAGCAATCCTCCCACATCAGTTGCGGTATAGAGCATAGTTTCATCAGCAGACTGATCAGGATAGCTAACCTTTAAGACCACAGGCACTTTGGAGTCTGCTTCCAAAAGGCTTACCACCGCTCTACGCAAAGCGGGCATGGCATGCATATTTTCAGTTTTCAGAATCAGCACTATATCCTTTCTCTGGGCTATCAGTGCTATTGCCTCTACAATCTCCGTATCTGAAATTTCAAGAAAATTTAATTCTGTATGGAATTTCTCAGCTAAAGAAAAACCTGCCAAATCAAACAAGGGGAATTTATTTGCCTTGTCCTCCACAGTTGTCCATATAGCCGCATCCTGAATTTCCTTCATGCCGTTTGGCAGCATAAAAGGAATTGGATTGGCACCGGAATACACAAAATCGCATCCCTGATCATTCATTTTCCACTTGTCGAGCTCCGGTAAATAAAAGTGGCCTACCACTTTTATTTCCTTTTCTGTGATTTTTTCAATCTTGGAAATATCTGTGATTACCCGGGGCACATTGTGTCCTCCGAAATTATATACTTCCTGACTTTCCCTTTTAAAATGTTCATAGGGATTGACTGGGTAATCTGAGATGGATTTGATTGGTGCGTGATCTTGGCGATGAGTATAGCGATCAATTAACGCTTTGGCCACGGGTGCTTCAAACTCCGGGTCTTCAGTCAGGGAAACCCGCACAGTATCACCCAATCCGTCTTCCAATAGTGTACCAATTCCTACAGCGGACTTGATCCTCCCATCTTCGGCTTCTCCTGCTTCGGTCACACCCAGATGCAATGGATAAGGTTTGAACCCACCTTCATTCAGCTTTTCTACCAATAATCTATAGGCCTGCACCATCACCTGTGTATTGGAAGACTTCATAGAGATCACTATATCGAAATAGTTTTCATCCTCACAAATCCTCAGAAACTCCAAAGCGGACTCTACCATTCCCAGAGGAGTATCTCCATATCGACTCATGATACGGTCAGAAAGAGAGCCGTGATTTGTGCCGATTCTCATAGCTGTACCATGTTCCTTACAGATTTTCACTAGAGGCAAAAAACGCTCCCTGATTCTATCCAACTCTTCCTGATAGGTAGCATCAGTATATTCTATTACTTCAAATTTCTTTTTATCCGCATAATTCCCCGGGTTCACGCGCACTTTTTCCACTATCCTTGCAGCTACCTCAGCAGCATTTGGAGTGAAATGGATATCAGCTACCAGCGGAGTAGTATAGCCTCTTTTGCGAAGACCATCTTTGATATGCTGAAGATTCTCTGCTTCCTTGATACTTGGTGCGGTTATCCTCACCAGTTCACAACCTGCCTCTATCATCCGGATACTCTGCTCTATGGAACCTTCTGTGTCCAGGGTATCTATGGTGGTCATAGATTGTACCACGATAGGATTATCTCCACCGACCATGACATCTCCGATTCTTACCGGAATAGTCTTACGCCTGGAATAAGTGGTCAAGCTATCACAATATAGCTGATCTAATGATTTGATGATTGGGTCCATGAGGTTTATATATCTCCTAATTGAGGTCGGATTACTATTTCTTCAACAACAGATTGGGGCGAAAGGTTATAGGCTGCATATACACTCTCTGCTACATCCTCCGCTTTCATAAATCTTTCAAGAGGCAAATCAACTCCTTCCCAGCTAGATGTGTAGGTCGCACCAGCGAGAATAGAGGTCACTTTGATACGATGAGGCTTCAATTCCTCCCTTAGGCACTTGGTCATTCCTAGCATAGCCCACTTGGAGACCGCGTATGTCCCGCCATTAGGATATGCGGTAAGTCCTGCCACTGACCCTAGGGTGAAAATATGACCGGATTTCCTAGCTATCATTTCCTGAGTAAATCCCCTGGTCACATAATAGGCCGAATAAAGATTTGTCTCCATCATCAGCTCAAAATTACCTTCCGGTTCATTGTGGATCGCTCCTGGCAAAAACACTCCCGTATTATTTACCAAAACATCCGGAACAGTATATGACTTCACCTTCTCTATAAAACCTAAAACTTCTGCTTTTTTTGAGAGGTCAGCCTGTATGGCCAGTACCTTGATGTCTGGATATTGCCCTTCCAGATGAAGCTTAAGATCATCCAGATCAGCTTGGTTTCTCGCACAGGTATATATATCAAAGCCTTCTTGGGCAAATCGCTCTATGATCGCCCTTCCTATGCCTTTAGTGCCTCCGGTGACAAGGATGCTTTTACTCATTTGGTTAGTGTTTTAATAGTTAGTATAACAACTATCTAACTGATGCAAAGTTACATTTTTTTATCAAAACAGTGCCGAAACTTGCATTCTTCCAACATGGACGATTCTGTCCAATCCCTGAGAATTTCTGCCTTCATACACCAGATTGAGTTGTAATCCCTCACCGATTTTCTGCAGCCAATTTACATTCCAGGTCACATTAGTACCCGGTGTAAGCGCCTGCAGCATCTCGTATCCTACAGGCGAATTGGCCACCCCGTTGTAATTAATTTGGATTAGCTTGAGATTTCCGGTTAGTGTGGTTTTTACAGCTCGCGCAAATCGAAGATCTACCCCCGTCTGATGTAATCTGGCTTTTTCGTTAAACTCCACATTGTTTGTGTTCACTTTTCCGGTGTAAAAATACGATCCGGTAGCGCGAAAAAAAGGAGTTGGTTGCCAGGAAAACTCCGGCCCGATCTGTTGCTGGAAAACAGAATAATTCCTGTTGTCCAAAAAGTCAGACCCCGAATACCTATTGCCCGTTGCCGCCAAAACCCTCAGCGTAGTCTGTCCGCTGAAGTTAATTCTAGTATTCAATTTCCAGTCTTTTTGGATCATGTCCTCAAATCCTCCGGATAGTAATTGCTTAAACTGAGAATCAAAAAAAGATAAATCAAACCCATACTTAGCAGAAGCCCTATTGAAGAAAAAGCTCGAACGTATCACTTGGCGAAGAGACAGAATATCCTCCCTATTAATTCCGGACACGAAAGGAACCACACGATCTTTAAATTGGTCTGAGGTCACTTTTTTCTCCACACTCAGACTCGTTGTATTGGAGAATTTATGAAGAAAGGCTTTTACCCCTCCAGATTCTTTCCACAAATCAGGGAATTTTGCCTGAAATCTATAGTTTAAAATACTTGTATAAGCCTGGATATAAGTATCGGTTGGGACGAAAATCTTGATGTATTGCTTCTCCTCAGGATTGATCGCTAGGTAAAACTCATTCAACTGCTGTGCGCCATCACCATTGTCATCTCTCCAAGTATGTGTACCATCTCCATTAGGCGCTGGCAAAAAAACAAATTCCCGCTGCAATTCACGGCCATTTCCGATTGCATAAGATATTTCGTTTCGAATTAGGTTTTTGCCCAAACCACCCTGATAATCCAGCTTACCCATCACGGTAAGTTCGGAATCCAAATCACGTTGTACATACTCCAACTCCCGGTAGGTAAAGGTACTACTAAGACTATGCTGACTCCACTGTTTCCTAAAGGTGAAATTCCCGGTAAAAGCTTGCGTATCGTCCAGTAGCTGCCCGGTAAAAGGTGCTTTGTCCTCCCTCCAGGCAGCATCAGCCCTAAATGAATAACTTAACAAATCATTGCTACGCAGGTAAACCAAATGCTGGGTAAAGTTCATCGCTGTACTTACTACAGAATCGGTTTCAGCATTTCGCAATGCATTTTGATCCAATGAAAACTGATAACCAGGCACAATTATCTTTGAATTGTAACTCACATCACCTAGATATCTCATCCAATCGGATTGTAAAGAATCCTGATCCGACTTCAACCTAAAGAGCTCCTGCCGAATCCTTAGCCTCTTTGCCATCTCCACATTCCAATTGAGAGCATGCTGCGTCCCACTCAGAACATCCGCACGGTTCCGAAGATAAAAAAGGTAATCAAAACGATTTAAAGCATCCTTTTCAAAAGCAATTCCAACTCTAAAAAACTGCTCTGAAGCAGCATAGTTCAGAGCTTCCGGATTTAGTCCCCAATCCCGGTCAAATTCTATGTACCGAAATCGGTCTATAAAATTGAAGTTGGCGGAATTGTATTCGTATTCGGTCTGCCCTTTCATCGTGTAGCCCTTAAAAAGTGTGGATTCCCTACCTTCACTTTGCAAGCCAACTTTCACGCCTAACCCCTGATTGTCATCATCATCAAGCTCGGAAAACAGGTTTTGGTCAGTAGACGAAAGTGCAAATTCTGTATATACTTTCTCATGCTCATTTAAGCGAATCCTAGTCCCAGCAGTCATCATGCGTTTACTGTCAGGCAGAGGCAATTGTGATAAAATCGAATAATCACCTTGAGGCCGACCATTCAGTCTAGGTACATATTCATATACAGTCCCATTTGTAAGCTGAGAAGATCTACGGTAATCCCCTAATCCCTGACCTACTTGGGAAAAATTCAAATCAAAGTGTGCTTTCTGCGGATCAGTGGAGTAAGCATAGTAGGTCAGGGTATTACCCAAATCGTCTGTTTCGGCAATTTTCTCATATAAAATCCGATTCAGGTCAAAAGCCACACTATCTATTCTGGGAATCCTTGCCAACTCAGCACTATCCCCTACCGATGCCAATAAAGCCAGATCTTCTTGTGAAAATTCAGTAAATAAAGGACGGTTACGGTTATCCTTTTCCTGATAGTAATTCATATACACATCTACTTTCCCGTTGGTCTGGGTGTGATTTGCCCCCACGATTGACCTGGAATAATTTCGTTCTGCAAATTCAAAATCCACACGAACTCTGGAATATTGTGTAATCAGCACCTTTGGGGTGAAAGTGATCTCAGCTTGGTTATAATCGATCACATAATCTTCATTAAAGCCTCTTTTAAGTAGCTTCCCATCCAAAAAGACCCGCTCAGAATTTGCCATGATAATCACATATCGCTCATTGTTGGGGCCATTCACACGGTAAGGGCCGAGTACACCCTCCAATATTGGCAACTGAATGGAAGCGAATTTCCCCTTTGCAATAGATGCAAAAGCTTGAGAACTTGCTGTCCAATTTTTGTTCAATTTGTAATTGGATGTGAACTGCAGTCCTTGCACATTCTTGTAGTAGCGTAGAAACTCTGACTCCCTTTGTTGCAGAACCACGTCTCCGGCAGCCAAGCTGAAATCATCGTTATACAACTCGATAAGCACATTGTCAAAATCCTGGATCTGCTGGGTATTTCCTTCAGGTTGGAAGGGCACATTTTGGTCGGTGATGCTTGCCCGGATTTTAAGATTGTCGGAAATATCCCCTTCCATCTGTAGGTTCAATGCAGAATTCACAAAAACATTTTGTGTATTCCCAAAGGAAATACCCCTTGTCAGGCTACCTGATTTGTACAGGTTGGTAGAAGGAAAAAGTTCTTCCCGGAAATCAAAAGCGGATAATTCCACCATTCTATTGTCCTTAAATCGGGCAGAAGAATCATAATCAGTGATCAATCTTCTTTTTGAGATTGGCTGGTCAAACCGGACTGCGAATGTCCTATAACATAACAATAGAGAATCTGGCCTAGCGTCCCCGGGGAAAATAACCTGAAGTTGATTAGCTGACAGATCGTAAGTAAACTTATAGGCATTCCCTTCTTTATCAGAAATTGTAATTGTTTCCTCAAGCAATGAAAGTGAATCAGGAATGATTGGTTGGTTGAGTATTTCAGATTTTACCCATCGGCATTTCTCCTGGGCTTTCACCGTCGAAAAGCCAAGAAACAAAACCCAGAAAAATAACCAAACACGCATACTCACTCCAAAATACCTTTTGATTTGAAGGTACTAAAAAGATGAATTATCCTACTAATGGAAAAGTGAGATAGAATGTTGTTCCCTTTCCCATTTCCGTCTCAAACCAAATTTTGCCGCCGGCCGTTTCTACTCCGCTTTTGGCTATAGCCAATCCCAGACCTGAACCAGTGGATTTGGTAGAGAAGTTGGGAATGAAGATTTTTTCTTTCAGTTCCTCAGAGATTCCTTTTCCATTATCAGCGATTTCGAGGAAGACTGCCTGATCCGTCATCCATAGCCATATCTTAATCACCGGCTTCACTCCAGTCTCCACCGCCTGAATCCCGTTGATGATCAAGTTAGAAATCACACGTCCGAATAATTTATCGTCTCCCATAATAGGTATATCCTGCGCGAAGGAATCATCTTGAAAGATCAGCTCCACTTGGGGATCACCACTAAAGAGTTCCAAAACTTTGTTCAAGACCGATTTGAAATTCATCAGCTCATTACTTGGAAGAGGCATTTTTGCAAATGTGGAGAAAGATGAAGCTATGCCACTGAGTGCGTCCACCTGGTGGATCAAGGTTTCAAGTGATCTTTTCAGCTTATCCGCATCATCTAATCTGCCAGCATCCTGCAGCCGTATCAGATGTTGCAGTGTGAGCTTCATAGGGGTGAGCGGGTTTTTGATCTCATGCGCCACCTGCTTGGCCATTTCCCTCCAGGCGGATTCCTTTTCTGTAGAGGCAAGAACTTTCTTCGAGTTTTCCAGCTTAAACAACATGTTGTTGTATTCATTGACAAGCAAGCCTATCTCATCTTTAGAGCCCCAATACATTGGCTCATTGTTCTCCAGATTTGTAGCTTTTAGCTTCTGTGTCAATAATTTAAAAGGAAAGGTAAGGTTAGTGGAAACAATATAAGATATAAACAAAAAGAGGATAAAAATCACCACAAATGTGTTGAAGATATTCCCTAATACATCTGCAATTAAAGCATTCAATTCTGCTTCCGACTCAAAAAAAGGAACCGAGAGGATGCCCAAATTTCCTTGGTTAAGCGTACTGGGAATTGCCAAATAAACAGCCTTATATCTAAGCCTGCCTATTTGCTCCTCAGCCAGGTAGTGACTTTGTCCCATTTCCTGAATCTCAGCTATAGCCTTGGGGTTGATCAGCGGGGCAAGGATTTTCTTATCAAAAATATTAGGACGGTTAGTAGATTCAAGTATCCCCGCTACACTGTAAACATGTATATCACTTGCCGTAGTATTTGCAAGACCGCTAACCTCTTCATTAAGTAGATCCCCATCTACTTGCTGTAAATCCTGATTGTTGAGAAAGCTCCCCAGATTTCCTCTGATCAGGGCAGCCCGTTGGATATATTGTCGGTCAAGATTATCCCTATAGCCATTTGCCAATAATCCAATGGTAATAACACTGATAATTATAATAGGAAAAAAGAAGGCGAAATTCAGGTAAAGCTGAAGTTTGGTGGAATAGTTAAACTCAAATTTTTTGACTCCTGTAACCAGTGTGTTCACCAAAATAGTAAGGAAGGTCATGATCACAAACAGCACGAAAAACAAGGAAATATTCCCGAAAAAATGGGCCAGAGAGATATTTCTAGAGGAAACTACGATTAATTCCTCGCCGTTCTTTATCCCGAAATGATGGTAACCTCCCTGACGTACCCCATCATCCAACAGCCCATTGCGCCCTAGGACACTCTCGAATCCTTTACTGAGGTAATTGTAGGTGCCTGAATTCCTGATAAATTCCGTTCCCTTGAATATTGCGTAATCGTAAAGTACAGGATCAAGCTTATCATTATATTTTTTGTCCAGTAGCAATTTCGGATAGACACTGGTAGGCTGTATGCGTAATTGGCGTAACTCCAAAAAGATGGTACCCAGCAAGCTATTTTCCTTATACACCGGCACAAATGCGATAAACCGGTTACCTGTATTGGATTCTTTGCCGCGAATAAAATATAGATCTTTTATACTGGTCGCATAATCACTCTTAATGTACTCTTGCTGGATATTTTTAAGATTAGCGGAACTGGAAGGGCCCAATAATTGCTGTCCCGACGAGGAAAAAATCCGGACTTGGACATCAAATTGATCAAAGTAATTATCCAAGTAAATCCTCCTGATTTTAGTAACAATAGGATCCTTGGAGAAAAGCGGATCTGCTATCCGGTTTTGAATAAATAGATCATTTTTGATGCGCGTAAAAATCTCTCCCAAGAAAAACTCGGTCATCACATCACTCTCTATTAGATTTTGGTTTGCAAAACGGATTTTGGATTGAATCAGCTCACTTTTTTCAGCCTGAAATGTACTGATCCCGCAAATAATTGCAGTTACCAAACAGGCGAAGAAAAAGGTAAGGAAAGTATCAAGTCCTAGTTTGAATGCGTTTTTGAAGAGTTCCAGACGAACGATGGTCGCCATAAAAAGTAAATGGATAAACCATACCACACCTGCCCATACTGAAAAAAAGAATAGGGAAACCCCAATGGGAAACCCCAAAAGTACTATCAACTTGTAATAGTCTTTTTTGATAGGGTTCACCTGCAATAGTAGGCTGAACAACGTAAGTGAAATCAGTACATACATCGCACCCCATAAGAACAACATAAAAAAGCTCAATCCCTTAAACCAATCAAAAGATGGAATAGAACTGATATCCAGTGCCCATTGGGAATTGAACATCAAGTCCCGTGGCAATGACCAGACCAGATACAAAGCAACGGAGCTAACTAGCATTGAGAATACAAAGAATACCCGAAACTCCGCTTTTGTCTTCAGCACCTTTATCTTTTCATGGACCATTTTGGAGGCAAGTTGAAAAATCACCATGCCCAAAATCAGAACTGCACATAGGGTATTTAGGAAGAGGTCTCCTAAGCTGGGATTGAACCAGGATGAAGCATAGTTCACAGAATCAAAAAGTGGTGTACTAAGATAAGTTGCAGGGAAATCCAGCAATACCATCATCAGCCGAAAAGCACCTAGGATAATGACAGTATAGCCTGTAGCCTGCCATCTCCGACCCGCTTTCCATTTGCTAAGAACAAAGTCCGAACTCAGTAAAAAATACAGCAAAAAAATCGAAGTGAAGAAGATTAATATCGCAGGGTTGACAACTCTCCCTGATGGACTGTACCCGAACTGAAAATTCACTCCAAAAAGAGGAATTCCAGCGGGGTTTTTAATTTTCATGGGTGCTTCTTCAGGATTGGCAAAGAGTTCAAAACGGTCATTGCCAAAAAAATCTGGATTTGAACCGGTGATCAGGTAGTTGTTTTCAATATTGCCGGGAACAACCAGACGTAGTACATGGAGTAAAATATAATCTGTACCATTTCTTTTTACACTTCGGATCTTAAGTAACATTGTGCCATAGGGATCTTCCAGGAGTTGATATTCCTTGGATAGATCTACTTGCGAAAAATCTAGTGTAAGTGTAAAATCCGACCAATACAACAGCTCTTTATTCGAACTTAAAATAAAAAATGGATGCCTGTGAGATTGGGAACTCAATTGACTAAAGCTCAATGAATCTGCGAGCTTTGCGTCCATCAAAATTTGTATAAAATCCTCATCAAATTCCTGATCGACTTCCTGCACCCTATCCTCCAGTGCCTGCAAATAGATCTCCTGATCACTTTTTTGGAAGAAAAAGAAATTCAAGACTATAACAGCAAGAAGAGAGAAAATACTGATCAAAATGATCAGACGACGGGAATCATGCTTCATTTAGACGTAAAATAAAAAAAGCAAAGTCCCTTATCAAACTTTGCTCTTCTATTCGTTTAGTGCATTGCTAGTTTTGCCTTCCTTTTTTTTGCATTCCTGTACCAGAAGAAGCCTAGAACCATAGCTATAAGATAAGGCATCGCAAACAAATACAAAATACCCATATTCAGTCCGGCTCCTATACTTGTCTCTCCGTTGCTCACGTTGTTCTCTACTGAGGCACGACACATGGCACACTGCGCAATACTTGCTGAATGAATCAGGAATGCCAATAAGGTAAAGATTCCAGTTTTGAATACTTTCTTCATAGTATGTCCTACGATTGTAACTAACGTAAGTTATTAATGGATATAATAAGGGCTAATCATCAAATAAACGATCACTCCAGTGACTGTCACATATAGCCATATCGGATAGGCAAATTTAACAACTTTTCTATGCTTCTCACGCTGATCCGTATATCCATAATAATAGGCAAATAGAATAGGGAAAAGAGCCACAGCAGCCAAAACTATATGTGTCAACAACAAGAAGTAATAAAAACCACGGATGGCACCTTCTCCACCAAAAGTGGTGCTCTCAGCCGCAGCATGGTAAATCACATAAGAGACCAAGAATATTGCCCCGAGTCCAAATGCAATTGACATCGAGGCCCGATGATAGGGAATGTTACCTTTTTTTATAAAAAGCAATCCTGCGATCAAGGCAATCGTAGCTGCTGTATTGATCACTGCATTCAGATGAGGAAGAAAATACACCCAGTCGCTACCCAAATCAAGCTTTGAGGGCATAAATAGCAGGACTGCCACAGCAACAGGAATAATCACAGAGATGGCAATTATCCACCCCTTTACTTTACTCTCATTTTGCAATAAATTATTATCACTTACCTGCATGTAATAGTACTTTAGTTTCCAACATTAATAAATCCACATCTTCCCTAGATGTACCACTATAATATCCCCTGATCCTGCCTAACTCGTCTATCAACATAAACTTATCACTATGGACGAAATCATCGGGGATACCCAACCCATCCTCTGCAGGAATCAAAAAACCACATTTGGCCAAATCATAGGTTTCTTGAACCCCTCCGGTTAAAAAATCCCATTTACCTGACTCCGCTTTATGTTTGTCAGCATATTCTTTCAAAACCTCAGGGCTGTCATAGCTTGGGTCAATACTGATAGAAAAAATACGGACTCTTTCTTCGTTCCTAAACATATCATTTACCCGTTCCATCTCCGAAGACATTTTAGGGCAGATACTTGGACAGGAAGTGAAGAAGAAGTCCACAATTGTAAGTTTCCCCTCCATATCAGCTCTTCCTACCTGATTGCCATCCTGATTGGTAAACGTGAATTCAGGAATGTAATGCTGCGTGGTATCCGCCAGAGGGCATTCCAGGAATGGATTGTCAACTCCATTTTCATAATAGACAGGGATATCGTAGGTATTTGTTCCAAAGCCCTTTAAGAACAGGAAAATCAGAATCGGGACTAGCAGGATGCATACCAATACCATTCCCTGCAGTAATCTCAAACTTCTCATACTAGTGGTTTAACAAAAAAGAAGGTCAAAGTGACTCACTTCAACCTTCCTTTTTTATACATTTTTAGAAATTCTGATTAAAACCAGCGAAGGGCGAATATGTCTGAGCCTTCTCTTACAAGAACTATGATTAGCCAGAACAGGAACGCAATTGGAACGAGAATAGAATAAATCAATGGTTTCACTTCATCTCCCAGGTGCATGAATTCCATCATGATGTATTTGGCTTTCCAAATAGTCAAAGCCATAAACAATACATAAAGCAATATCCCTCGCGGCATAGTAAAGGCCATAACAAATTCTGCTGCAGTGATCAACAGCAAAATAAGCGCAGTCTTCCAGATTTTCTTGATCTTATCGTTATTTCTAGGTACAACGTTAAGTGTTGATTTATTTTCTTGAATATCCATAATAAGAATAGTTATAGCTTAGATCAGGTAGAATAAAGTAAATACAAAGACCCAAACCAGGTCAACAAAGTGCCAGTACAACCCTACTTTTTCAACCATTTCATAATGACCTCTTCTATCGTAAACCCCTACTGCTGCTTGGTAAAACACCATAAACAGAAGTATTACACCTATAGTAACGTGGAAACCATGGAATCCGGTGATAAAGAAGAAAAGGTTTGCAAATGAAGCTGGTCCGTACTCGTTTACTAACAAATTGGCACCATGTACAGTTTCAGTTACATTTTGGCTCAGGTTGTTGATATAAGTCAGCACAACACCAGCATCAGAACCGTGGATAAAGTGATTCCACTCCCATGCCTGGCAGCTCAAGAAAGTAATACCTCCAAGAAGCGTCCAAAGCATCCATTTTACCACATCGTCTCGGTCATTTCTATGTCCTGCTTCTACAGCTAACACCATGGTCACTGAGCTGGCGATCAAAATGAATGTCATAATCCCAACAAATATCAATGGAAAATGACCCCCATGCACAAAAGGTATAGCATCAAATACCAACTCTGGAACTGGCCAATATTCATTGGAGCCTACAAAATCATTGGCAGGCCCGGCATAAGCAGGATAACTGACACGGATTGCAATATAGGTAATCAAAAAAGCGGCAAAAGTAAAGATATCCGAAAGAAGGAAGAACCACATCATTAGTTTTCCATAACTGGCTTTGAGAGGTTCATTACCACCTCCCCAAACGCCTCTTTTCGGGCTTACTCCTATAGCAGTAGAATGCGCAGACATAAGATATTGATTTGTACTTGGTTTATTTTAATGATTCAAAAGCAAAAACATAAATAGATATAACCACAGCGCAGCAAGAAAATGCCAAAATGTAGTTGCCATCTCAAGTGTATCCATTGATTTGGAATGCACTTTATATTTATAGGTCGAAATTAATACAATAATCAGAAATATCACACCGCTGATTAAGTGAACAGCATGCAATCCGGTAAACACATAGAGAAATGATCCAGAAGGATTCCCAACGAAAAACACATTTGCATCCACCAATGCCACCCAGCTGTACCACTGTCCGACTAGAAACGCTACTCCAAATAATACAGCCAATCCCAATCCAACTCTAAGTCCTGCCATATTATCTTTTTTAGCGGAGACGTAGGCAAATTGCAGAAAGACACTGCTTAAAATCACTATTCCAGAGGTGTACCAGAAGATGGTCGGCAATTCATATTCCAGCCAATTACCCTCTGACTGCCGCACGATATAAGCACTCGTAAGTGCCGCAAATATCATCACAATGGTCACCAGAAACAGCCATAATGCAAACTTCTTAGGATGCATAGCTATTGGCTGCTCTACCATATCGACATATTTAAGTTCCTTTTCCATAGTTATGGTAGTTTATCTAATAAGTAAGCAATCTGTACTATAGGTAAATACAAAAAGGAACCAAACATAATTCTCAATGCTGATTTACGGGAACAGTCTTTCATTAAAGAGAAAGTCTGCGCCAAAAACAAAACTCCGCATATCGTCGCTACTATTCCTGAAGTCATCCCGGTAAGACCAAAATAGGTCGGAAGTAAACCAAGTGGCAATAGAAATAAGGTATAAATCATAATTTGAATGGCCGTATTTAAATCCTTCCCACCACCACTGGGCAGAAGTTTGAAACCAGCAGCCTTGTAGTCTTCGTCGCCAACCCAGGCAATAGCCCAGAAATGAGGAAACTGCCAGATAAACTGTATTCCAAAAATAATCAAGGCCTCATGGGAGATAGCACCAGTGGCTGCCGTCCATCCTAAAAGAGGGGGAAGTGCTCCTGGAATAGCTCCAACAAACACTGCAATTGGCCCGACTCTCTTCAATGGAGTATATACAAACACATAAAGAACCATGCTCAACATCCCCAGACAGGTGGTAAGGGGATTGGTGAAGAACCAAAGTAAAGCCACGCCGATTAGAGCCACTAAAGTGGTAAACCAAAGCGCCTCTTGAAGGGAAATGAGTTTTAGCGGAAGAGGACGATTCTGGGTCCGCTTCATCAACTTATCCAGATCACGCTCCAAAATCTCATTTGCAGCACACGACGCACCACTGATCAAAAACCCTCCCAGAGCAAGTCCGATAAACCCAGACCAACCGAAACTTATGCCACGGTCACCAAGTATATAGCCAAACACTGCTGAAAAGGTAACTAAGGCGGATAGCCTTAGTTTAATCAAGTCAGCGTAAGCCTTAATCTTGTTAATTAATGAACTACTAAAATGGTCAGTTACTTCAACTGTCCTCATGATCAATTTGTATTTAATCGAAACTGAATGTTTTCCCGGATTTCAAGCAGTAATAAGACTTGAACACCGATAATCATTGCACCTAGTAAGAGATGGATTGGCTGAAGAAATGGAGGAATACCAAAGTATGCCATGCCCATTCCTGTTGCTATTTCCAATATGATCAGAATCATCAAGACCAGAGACCAAAGATTCACTTGGGATCTTCTAAGCGTATATTTAAATGCCCAAAAGAAGTACAGCAAATGGATCCCCAACAACACTAGTGAAAAGGAACGGTGAATCAAGAATTCCAGTCCTGTCCTGCCTATCCATTCTTCCCTGAGCATATCACCAAGTGAAGAAGAGATAATGTCTATCTGCTCACGAACCTGTGTACCTAATACGATCTGGATCAGCATTAGAACACTACCTATCACTAACACCAACTCAATCCTACGAGGTACATGCATTTTGACACCTTTGGTTTTAATCAACCTACCAGACCTGTGATAAACGTAGATCAGTAAGGAGACTAACAGCAACGCCAACATCATGTGAACTGTAATCATCCAGTGCAGTAAATTAGTAGAAACCACAATGGATCCGATCCAACCAATGAAAATTACCAGAACAAGGTTGAATACAGATAAGACAGGGATCATACGATCATACTTCCTAAGAGGAAATGACTTCCACACCGTGAGCATAATCAAGAAACCAATTACAACTCCTGCCAATCGATTAAGGTATTCTATCCATGTCTTCACAGGATTAAATTCTTCTTCAACTAGAATTGATTTGTCATTGGCGATTTCCTTTGCCTTTTCGGAAAACCCAAGCTTTTCAAGCGTTGCCACAAACCTTTCGTTTTTGGCCAATCTTTTCTGGAGATAGATTTCCTGATAATCATCAGGTAATTGATCCACACTGGTGGGAGGAATCACACTACCAAAGCATTTAGGCCAATCGGGACATCCCATCCCGGAACCTGTGCTTCTGACTATCCCGCCGATTAGAATCAGTATATAAACAGCTATCACCGTGATAACACTGACACGGCGAAAGCTATTTAATGATCTATTAGTGGTTGGCTCCATTAGAAACCAGCGCCTCCTCTTCTTCCTTCATTATCTCCAGCTCGACTTTCACCAATTCCTGCTCATGAGGTAAGTTGGATTCAGGAGTAGCTGAAAGAGGAACTGTCTGAGGAATAAAATCCTCCTCCGCACCTGGCTTGGAATAATCATACGGCCATCTATAGACAGCTGGTATTTCACCTGGCCAGTTGCCATGTCCTGGTTCTACCGGTGTAGTCCACTCAAGGGTATTTGATCTCCATGGGTTCTGAGTTGCCTTTCTTCCTCTGTACATAGAATAGAAGAAATTGAACAGGAAGATAAATTGTGCAGCAAAGGTGATGATCGCAGCAACAGATACAAACATGTTGAGATCTGTGTACATATTGGCAAACTCAAAGTTTGTCCAGCTATAATATCTTCTAGGGAATCCGGCGATACCAATGTAGTGCATTGGGAAGAACACCATATAAACTCCTACAAAGGTAATCCAGAAGTGTACGTAGCCCAATCTGGCATCCATCATTCTTCCAAACATCTTAGGGAACCAGTGATAAACACCTGCCAACATGCCGAAGAACGATGCTGACCCCATCACCAAGTGAAAGTGGGCAACTACAAAGTATGTATCATGTAATTGAATATCAATCGCAGAGTTTCCTAAGAAAATACCAGTCAAACCGCCAGAGATAAAGAAGGAAACCAAACCAATAGAGAACAACATCGCAGGTGTAAAGATCAAGTTGCCTCTCCAAAGTGTAGTCAAGTAATTAAAAACTTTCACTGCAGATGGTATCGCAATTATCAAGGTCAGGAACATGAAGATGGATCCTAAGAATGGATTCATACCAGACACAAACATGTGGTGAGCCCAAACTACGAAAGAGAGCACTGTAATTCCCAAAAGAGAAATAATCATGGCTTTATATCCGAAGATCGGCTTACGGGAATTTGTAGCAATTACTTCAGATGTAATACCCAATGCTGGAAGTAATACAATATATACTTCAGGGTGCCCCAAGAACCAGAACAAATGCTGATAGAGAACCGGGCTACCGCCTGTATTTGGAAGAGCTTCACCTCCTATATATATATCAGATAGATAAAAGGAGGTTCCAAAACTACGATCGAACACAAGTAACAGGGCAGCGGAGAAAAGTACCGGAAACGAAAGCAAACCGATAACAGCTGTCAAGAAGAACGCCCAGATAGTCAAAGGAAGCCTTGAAAATGACATTCCCTTTGTTCTAAGGTTAATCACAGTCGTGATATAATTGATGCCACCCAATAAGGATGAGGCAATAAAGAAAGTCATCGCAATCAACCACAAAGTCATACCTAATCCTGAACCAGGTATAGCTTGCTCAAGTGCGGATAGAGGTGGATAAACCACCCATCCACCTGACGCAGGACCGGTTTTCAGGAATAAGGAAATAAACATGATCACTCCGGAAAGGAAAAACAACCAGTATGAAAGCATGTTCATAAATCCGGAAGCCATATCCCTTGCACCGATTTGCAATGGAATAAGGAAGTTGGAAAATGTTCCGCTCAAGCCAGCTGTCAAAACAAAGAATACCATAATGGTACCGTGCATGGTGACGAGAGCCAAGTAGAACGTAGGATCCAGTTTCCCCCCTTCATCCAACCATCCCCCAAGAATAGGGCGTAGGAAAGACAAATCCATATCTGGGAATCCTAATTGCAATCTAAATAGGATCGAAAGAAATCCCCCGATAAGCGCCCAAAACATACCCGTTACCAAGTATTGTTTTGCGATCATCTTATGATCTTGGGAGAAAATATATTTCGTTACAAAATTATCATGGTGCTCATGGTCGTGATGATCGTGTGCTGCGTCATGATTTGCGACAGATGCTGTTGACATAATCTATAATTTTGTTTATTACTTTTCGCTTATTTGAATTTCCGCAAGCTCTTTAGCCTCAGCGGACAGCCCCGCAGCAAGTGCTGGATTGTTTTGAATGAAAGACTTTTGAGATGCAAACCATTTCTGATATGCCTCAGGCTCTACTACCTCTATTACTTTTCGCATAGAGAAGTGCCCATTGCCACATATCTCTGTACAGGCAATCTCATAGTTGAACTCAGGATTCCCTGTTTCCTCTCTCATCTCAGCTGTGGTCTTGGTAGGCACAAACCAAAAGCGGGTAGGCATACCTGGCACTGCATCCATCTTCAACCTCATATGTGGGGCAAAAACAGAATGTAATACATCCCTTGCTCTTATCTTAAATAAAACAGGCTCTCCTTTAGGTATGACTACCACAGGTGAAGCGAAATCATCTATAGCGTTTTTATCAGTGAAGTCTATACCATGGGAATTTGTAGCAGTAATCAATCGATAATCGTAATTTCCCAGCACCTGATCCTTACCTGGATATCTCACTTCCCATGCAAACTGATACCCCATAATTTCAATGGTATGTGCATTTTCAGGGGCAGGGGCTGTAATATCAGACCAAGCCATCCATCCGGATATAACCAACCCAGCAAGTACTACAGCAGGCACTATCGTCCAAATAATCTCCAGCTTGTTATTATCTGGATAGAACGAAGCCTTTCTTTTTTCGCTATACTGATACTTATATGGGAAAATAAACAACAGCACATGGGTGATCAAAAACACTATGCCGGTAATTGCCATTGACCACCAGAAAAGAGAATCAGTCACCACACCATGCTCAGATGCAATGGGTAATTGATAATTATCAAATTCTTTGATTGAATACCAGAACATCAATGTACCGGCCCCCACCAAAAAGACAATAAACAAAATTGCATTAACCTTATTGCTCCCTGAAGCGATCTTCTTATCAGATCCTTTTACCACAGAGACCAATGTTTGGATTCTATATACCATCCATATGATAGAAAGCAATAAAAGAACCCCTACTCCAATCAGAAATCCGTACATACCTTAATTATTTCGGCTAATATTAAATGTGATGATGATAGCTTTCTTCAAGCATAGGATGGTTTTTAGGAACAAGGTTTCCTTTGGCCAATCCAGAAAGTACTACAAATATGAATGCTGCTCCATAGACTAAGAACATACCTATTTCCATAAACCCTACTCCTCCGTTATGGCCCAAAGTACCAGGTTGTACCATTAGGAAGAAATCCACCCAATGACCCGCGATAATCAATGCACAAACCAGTTTCAAGAATACTCCATGTCTTTTCGAATCTCTTGTCATTAGCAACAGAAAAGGAAGCACAAAGTTCATGGCTAAATTCACAAAAATGAATGGCCCATAAATATCACTTGACAATCGCTCGATGAAGTAAACAGATTCTTCAGGAATATTGGCGTAGTAAATCAAAAGGAACTGGGAAAACCATAAGTACGTCCAGAAAATTGTAAATCCAAAGATGAATTTACCCAAATCATGTACGTGATTTTCGTTGACCATTTCCAATAAGCCTTGGCTTTTTAGGAAAATAGTAATCAAGGTAATCGCAGAAAGTCCTGCTACAAACCATGAGGAGAACACATACCATCCAAACAAAGTGGAGAACCAGTGGGTATCAATGGACATTACCCAATCCCACGCTGCGATAGAAGAAGATACAGCGAAGAAAATCAGGAAAAACGCTGACCAGCTTCTGATCTTGTACCATGACGCAGTGCCTCCGATTAGATCTTCATTGTATGTAAAGCTTTGGAACTTCTTGAAAAAGAACACCCAGAATCCAAAGAATAACACCATTCTAAGGATATAGAAAATAGGGAATGTTCCTTTTGCCATTGGCCAGTAGAAAAAAGCTCCTTTTCCGTCGATGATCTTATCATATTCAGGAGCATTCTTATCAAATAAATAGGAATGAGTCCAGTGGAACAAATCATGATTAGCTATGAAAAACGTAACAATCATCAATACTCCAGCAATTGGCAACCAGTTGCCTAGAGACAGCATCACTCGGATGATAGCTGTAGACCATCCAGCCTGAGCGGCATATTGGATAGCAAAGAAGAAAACACCGATGATAGCTATTCCTGTGAAATACACATTATTGATCCAAAGGTTGGCGTATAGACGCTGATACCAGTGAAATGCATGTCCTTCAGCCTCACCAGCTTCATGATGACCTCCACCAAACATTGCCATTACAATACCTATTACAAGTAATGCCGCACCGATTCCTAAAACCGTAAAAACGCTTTTCTTAATCGCTGCTGTGAAATCAAATTTTTGATCCAGATTATAGTGTTGTGCGTGATGAGCCATAATTAATTCGCTGGAGTTTCTTGTTGTGTAACTTCTTGGTCTGCTACTTCTGCTGTCGCATTATCAGCATTTTGTCCGCCTTGGAGTTCTTGCTTCACATAGTGAACAATTTTCCATCTGTTTTCAGGAGTTATCTGAGATCCATGAGCTCCCATTCTGCCTTTTCCTTTGGTGATTACATGGTAGATATGTCCTTCAGAAAGGCCTGTATATGCACCACCTGTAAGGTTAGCCACACCGCCGATAATCTCTCCTACTTTACCATCACCTAGCCCCCCGGTTCCATGACATGGGGTACAGTATAACTGGTATAGTCTCTTTCCCTCTGTCAAAACCTCATCATTCAACGGAATAGGGTTTCTCATAGCAACTCCGGCCTCTTCTACTTCAAAGGCCTTATATCGATATGGCAGATAACCTTGCTTATTTCTAGGAACAGTATTGGCTACAGGCTCACGCATGTTCATGTTATGCGGATTATTGATATTACTGTTGAAATATTCCCCCTTACCATCTTCTCTATTTGAGATAAGGTTACCTTTTGTCTCAGAATCTACGATTTGAGTCAAGGGCTCATATGCCACAGAATGGTACATCTGAGGGGCGAATTCCAAGCCTTGATTTTCACCTCCGGCTCTACAGCCAGCAAGTACAATCCCTGCTACTGAAATCCCCAAAATACTTAGTGTCTTAGCAATCTTCATTTTTCCAGATTTACTATTCAAAACTTTTTTTATTAACCTCTGATGCTCCAGAAGATTTCAATATTTCTTCTATCCTTGCCAATTCTACAGCTGAATTATTAGCTATATCAATCGCCATGACATGCTTATCGTCAGTGATTCTCAAATCAAAGATCCTAGGCTGGGCCCATGGCTTCAGGTTAGTACTCACCATGAATACACCTACCATTCCGAAAGAAGCCAATAGTACGGTCAATTCGAACGTAACTGGTATGAAATCAGGGAAAGCAGCGAAATCTTTACCACCGATAATCATAGGCCAATCAAAGCGCATCATATAAAACTGCATAGTCAAGGCCAATGTAGTACCCAACAACCCGAAAAGGAAAGCAGCGATAGGCAACTTACTTCTCTTATATCCCAGGTAATCATCTATCCCGTGAACAGGATAAGGTGAATAAACCTCATGAATTTTAATTCCTGAAGATCTTACTTCCTTGATAGCTTGAAGTAAAACATCCTCATCTTCATAAACTCCAGTAACAAAATGTGTATCTCTTTCCATGATTATTTATGCACTTTATCAGATGATGACTTCAATACAGATTTCACTTCAGCCATGTTGATTACCGGGAAGAATTTGGCAAACAGGAAAAACAAGGTGAAGAACAAACCAAAAGTGAATAGGTAAACTCCTACATCTGCCCAAGTCGGGTAGAACATCGCCCAAGAAGATGGAAGATAATCTCTGTGAAGGGAGGTTACGATAATTACAAATCGCTCAAACCACATACCTATGTTTACTACTATTGATAGTGCAAAGGTGGCAACAATGGAAGTACGGATTTTCTTAAACCAGAAGAGCTGAGGAGAAATCACGTTACAGGTCATCATCGACCAATATGCCCACCAATATGGCCCGGTAGCACGGTTGATAAACGCATATTGCTCTGCTTCTACTCCTGAGTACCATGCAATGAAGAATTCAGTGATATAGGCGATACCCACTATGGAACCTGTGATGATGATTACAATATTCATCAACTCGATGTGACCAATAGTGATGTAATCCTCAAGTTTGTACACCTTTCTGGTAATTATCATCAGGGTCAACACCATAGCAAAACCCGAGAAGATCGCACCCGCCACAAAGTATGGAGGGAAAATCGTAGTGTGCCATCCTGGAATCACTGAGGTAGCAAAGTCAAAAGATACAATCGTATGTACAGAAAGTACCAGTGGGGTAGCCAAGCCTGCAAGGATCAACGAAACTGATTCGTATCGGCTCCAGGATTTGGCAGCGCCATCCCATCCGAAAGAAAGTGCTCCATAAATTACCTTTCTCAATCCTGTAGCTCTATCTCTGATGGTAGCGAAATCAGGAATCAAACCAATGTACCAGAATACTAAGGATACAGAGAAATAGGTAGAAATCGCAAACACGTCCCAAAGAAGCGGGGAATTGAAGTTTACCCAAAGAGAACCGAAAACGTTTGGTAGTGGAAGTGCCCAATATGCACCTAGCCATGGACGTCCCATGTGAAGTACCGGGAACATAGCCGCACAGATAACAGCGAAGATAGTCATCGCCTCTGCTGCCCGGTTAATAGATGTTCTCCACTTCTGTCTGAAAAGTAACAATACTGCTGAAATAAGAGTACCAGCGTGACCAATACCTACCCACCAAACAAAGTTGGTGATATCCCAAGCCCAACCTACAGTTTTGTTTAGCCCCCACATACCAATGCCTTCCCAAACGGTGGCGATAACAGCTATGGATCCTAAAGCCAAAACCCCGGCAGAGGTAAGAAAAGCCAGAAACCACCTGATATTTGGTTTTGCTTCTACATGGCGCGACACATCATTTGTCACGTCATGGTAGGATTTCCCCCCGGTAACTAACGGCTCGCGTACGGATGAAGTAACCTGCATAGTTTAATAAATTTTGATTACGCTTCGTTTTTGTCTTTATTTCTGATTTTTGTGAAGTACCAAATATTAGGACTCACATTGATCTCCTCCAGTACGTGGTAGGCTCTTTCTTCATTCACCTCTTTAGTGGCTGAAGTAGTGTTTTCCTCGATCTTCAACATTTTTGAAACTCTGCTGTTCGCGTCGTTCAGATCACCAAAAACCAAGGCATCAGTAGAACAAGCCACAGCACAAGCTACATTGATATCTCCATCCTTCACTTTACGCTTTTCACGTTTAGCTTCAAGCTTACCTGCCTGAATTCTCTGTACACACATGGAGCATTTTTCCATGACACCACGTGCTCGTACAGTCACATCAGGGTTTAGAACCATTTTGCCCAGATCATCATTTTGTGCGACATTGACTCCGGCAAAGTCCTTATTATCGTGATATTTGAACCAGTTGAATCGACGTACTTTATACGGACAGTTGTTGGCACAATACCTTGTACCTATACATCTGTTGTAAGTCATCTGGTTAAGACCTTCAGTAGAGTGTGTTGTGGCAGCCACAGGACAAACTGTCTCACATGGAGCATTGTTACACTGCTGGCACATCATTGGCTGGAATGTCACCTCAGGATTCTGAGCAGCAACTTCCATTTGTTTCAAATCATCAGCAGGAGCATCAGATGAATAATAGCGGTCAATTCTGATCCATGCCATTTCTCTTCTGTTCAGTACCTCTTGCTTACCAACTACGGCCACGTTATTCTCTACCTGGCAGGCTACCGTACATGCTCCACAGCCTATACATGAGTTCATATCTATGGCAAGTCCCCAGTGGTGATTGGAATACTGGTGTCCTGACCAAAGAGAGATCTTAGATGGCTTTACAAATTCTCCATCTTTATATATTTCCGGGTGATAACGCCCAGCGGAAGCATCCGCTTTATAATCAGCAAGGGTAGCTTCCTGAATTACATTCTCGCGTCCCATAAATGTCTGATGGGTCTGCGTACGTGCTATTTTATATGATTCTCCAGTAGCGGAAACTTCTACTCCTGTAATATCTGAATTGACGAAACCTTTGGTAATATCAAGTAAACTATAGGCATTTACACCGACTCCATTACCGACACGTCCGGCGTTGGTTCTGCCATATCCCACAGCCAAACCGAAGGTACCTTCCGCCTGACCTGGTTGGATCAATATAGGAACGATCAAGGACTTGCCATTCACAGAGATGGAAGCTTTAGAAGTATCTCCCTCATTCATTACCACTCCATTATCCGAAGCCCATTTTTGGGAAACTGTCAAATAATTGTCCCATGTAGCCTTCGAAATAGGATCCGACATTTCCTGTAGCCAAGGGTTGTTGGCATAAGTACCATCGCCTAAGCCTATCTTCTGGTAAATCACCAATTCAGCTCCTTCTCCGGCAGCGGATGCAGCCTTGGTCACTGCAGCAGCGGCAGCACTTAAGTCCGCACCTATTCCAGAAACTGCTTCAGGGGAAGCAAGTGGAGTAGAATAAAATCCATTATAAAGCGCTTTGTCCCAGAACTCCTGGAAATTACCGGATTCAGTCTGTGCGGAGAAGAATGGTTGCCAGTTACTCTGAATAAAATCATAGTAGCTAGATCCAGAACCAGACCATTTCAAGAATGAATCTTGTGCCTGCCTGGTATCAAAAAGTGGGGAAATAGTAGGTTGGGATAAACTGTACTCGCCTACCTGAGGGTTGAAGTCATTCCAAGACTCAAGGTAATGATGGTCCGGAGCTACATATTGTACCAAAGAGGCTGTTTCATCTAGCGTTAGGTTAGTTGCTACAGAAACTTTGGCTTTGCTGATATTCTGGCCTAGGGCTTCTCCTTGCGGATGATCATAGACAGGATTACAGTTGTAGAAAATCACTCCTCCTACTTTACCGCCAGCAAGATCAGCAATGAACTGGTTCATAGCCCGGTCATTTCCTTTCTTATAGTTACTGGTTTTTACCAGATCAACAGTAGTTCCTACGTTACCAAGCAATTCATTGATTGCATTGATTACTAGTTGGACATTTGGATCATTTGAACCCGATACTACAAGAGATTTACCTCTTTTGGCCCAAAGATCTTCAGCCGCTTTTGCTAAATGGGCAAATTCCGCCACCGGGGCTGAAACTGCAGCTGCACCAGCTTTCTTTGCCAATAAATTATACAAACCTAAAACAGCCAGTCCACTTTGGGAAGCTTTGATAGGAGTACGATAATCTGCATTAGCTCCTGACAAAGAAAGATTAGACTCAAACTGATAATGACGGGACATTTCCGGCTTCTCCTTAGATACTTTTCTACCAGTACCGTACTGCTTGGAGAACTCAATCGGTGCGATCCATGTGCCAAGGAAATCAGCTCCGAAGCTGACAATAGTCTCGGCACGGTCAAATCTGTAGGTAGGCAATACTGATTTGCCAAAATAAACTTCATTTGCACGGGTAATGCCGTACGCAGAAGAAGTATCGTAAGTCACCACATCTATCCCTCCCAAAGAATCTGAAAGTGCTTGGATAGCCTTTTCGGTAGATGGAGAAAGGATGGTGTTTGTCACAAGCTTAACTGAACCTGCAGACTTCAACTTAGAAGCTACTTCAGCATCCAATGTTGCCCAGTCAGATTGTTGGCCAGCTACAAATGGACCTGCTAATCTAGCCTTATCATATAAGGAAAGAACGGAAGCTTCAACTATTGCGCTTGTTCCTCCTTTAGTGACTGGAGAAAGTGTGTTGCCATCGACTTTGATAGGTCGTCCCTCACGGGTTTTGACTACTACCGAAGCATATTCTCCTCCAGAAAAATAACTTGATGCATAGTAATTGGGAATAGACGGGTTGATATCAACCGGTTTATTCACATAAGGAATCATCTTTCTTACAGGAGCCTCACATGCCGCCAAAGAAGCGGCAGCTAAGCTGAACCCCATTACTTTAAGAAAATCCCTCCTGGAAGCACTACCCTCTTCGTTGAGTGTAGAAGGAAGCTCAGGAAATTCCCTGTCAGCGTTCTTTACAAACTCTGGATCGTTGCTGAGCTGCTCAAGCCCTTTCCAGTACGTTTTTTTATTTTCCTTCATTTTATTATATAAGAATGAATTTGCGAAAAGAATAATGAATTAATAGTGGCATTTAGCACACTCCAAACCTCCGATGTCTTTTACTTTCAAAGCATCTTTGGAGTCAGAGTGAATCTGAACCAACTTATCATAATAGGCATTGCCCTCAGTAGTAACTTCTGTCTGCCTGTGACAGTCTATACACCAGCCCATAGTAAGGGAACTGTGTTGTCCTACTACTTCCATTTCCTGAATAGGACCATGGCAAGTCTGACATTCAATTTGACCTACCGCTACATGTTGTGAATGATTGAAATAGGCCAAATCAGGTAAGTTGTGAACTCTTACCCATTCGATTGGCTGGTCATTATCCACCGCATCGTAGATTTTTTGTATCTCTGGAGAAACTCCTTCTTGGCCAGCAATATTCTGTACATGTGTGTGGCAGTTCATACAGATGTTAGCCGAAGGAATATTTGCTGATTTTCCTATTTCTACTCCAGTGTGGCAATACTGGCATTCGATCTCCAAGGTACCCGCATGAAGTGCATGAGAATAGGCTATCGGCTGTGATGGAGCATATCCTTGTTGGATACCAACGGAATAGAGACCATCCAAAGCAGTTTTGGCGACCAATGCGATTACAAGTGCAGTGACAATCACCACAAACATGTCGCTTTTGAAGACCTTACTTAGATTGGTTTTTTGGGAAACAAACTCCTTATCATCTTCATCAAGCTCTTGCTTTGACAAGTATTTGGACAAAACTGAAATAATCAGCCCCAAAACGACCAAAATCAAAAGAAGGACAACTACCAATACACCCAGGATAACTGTAAGGTACTCATTTGGAATACCCCCTCCTGCCGATACGGCTCCCCCTTCTGCACCTCCCCCATCTGTAGCAGCCGCTGCATCCGCAGTGTCCCCATACTCAATGTAAGAAAGAAGATTATCCAAGTCCTCGTCTGACAAGAACTCATGTGCGACCATCACCGTGTTATTATACTCCTTAAAGAGATTGGAGTAATACGTATTGCCAGATGCAATGACAGCCTGAGAGTTTTTGATAAAACTCTTAACAAGATCAGCAGGTTGTCTATCGGAAGCTCCTCTCAAAGCCGGGCCAATCATCTTCTGATCTAACTTATGGCATGTCTTACAATTGGTATTGAAAAGAGCCTTGCCTGCTGCTACTGCTTCGTCGCTACTATCAACCGCAGGATCTGCAGCATAAAGCTGCGTCCCGATCAGCATGAAAAACAGCACTGCCAGTGTGTGGAAATTCATTCGAACCCCTACTAACGAGCGTTTGGATAACATATTATAGCTAATTAAATAGTTTATGCGGTTTATTATAACCCCTGCAAAGGTACTACCCGAAGCCAATTTTTCAAACTTGTCTTGATGGACGGCAGACACTAAGGGTACACAGCGTTTTATTTTATATAACACTGTATAACAGGCCATTAAGAAGTAATAAAGGGACATAAATCAATTTAGAATGTTTATAAATAGAATGTATTTTGCAACCTTTTAAAGGTTAAGTTGAAATCCCGTGACACGGGGCACTGAATTATTGAATTCAAATTAATGAAGAAGCCCTATTTCACTAAAAAAATTAAATTAATTAAGTCCTTTATTGTAAGGATAAAGATATTAACTACATTTGCATTCCAATTCTGATTGGTCGAGTGGCCGAGTGGCTAGGCAGAGGTCTGCAAAACCTTCTACAGCGGTTCGAATCCGCTCTCGACCTCATCCAAAAAGCATTCGCAGTAGCGAATGTTTTTTTTTTGTTTATACACCCTTTGCCAGTTAGCAGCCAGCTACATCTGGAATAAGCCTTACATCTTTTTTCTAATTGCTTTTCAGGCAGACATTCTTTAGTTTATAATTCAAACCACTGACTATCATGCCTCGAACCATCACGTTACAAGTAAATGGAAAGTCTAAAACCATTTCTGTAGATCCCGAAGAGCCACTTCTTTATATCCTAAGAGAAGAGTTCGCATTGAAAGGAGCAAAATATGGTTGCGGACTCCAGCAATGTGGCGCATGCATGGTAATAGCAGATTCTAAAGCCGAGCCTACATGCCTCAGACCATGTGCAAGTTTCGAAAACATAGAAATCACCACTCTTGAAGGATTACAACAAAACGGCAAGCTTCATCCAGTACAGCAGGCTTTCATAGATGTCCAAGCGGCACAATGTGGCTATTGCCTGAATGGCATGATCCTATCTGCTGTGGCTCTTTTAGAAGACAACCCTAGTCCAAGCGATGAAGAAATCCGTACAGCACTAAACCCTGTAATATGCCGCTGCGGAACCCATTCCAGATTTATTGAAGCTGTGAAATTGGCATCTCAACTCTCCAACGCCTAATCCATGGAAGATCCACAGACTCCCAATCCCAGCCGCCGCTCATTTCTCAGGACTACCGGACATCTTTTAATCGGTTTTAATATTTTACCGCTTACTTTTTGCCAATCAAAGGGAGCTGCAAATGAAATCCCGCCTTATACAGGAGTTCCTCTCCGTCCAGCTATTAATACTAATCAAATTGATTCATGGATAAGATTGGATGCTGACGGACACTTGACTGTCCTATCAGGAAAGCAGGAACTGGGACAGGGAATTAAAACTGCCTTGATCCAAATAGCTGCCGAAGAACTGGATATCCATCCTGACCGCTGTCACATTATCAATTCGGACACCGGTCAGACAGCAAATGAAGGTTTTACTGCTGGCAGTAACTCAGTAGAAGGCAGTGGGAGTGCCATACGTCAGGCAGCAGCCGAAGCCAGGCTGTATTTATTGAAGCAGGCAGGACTAAAATGGAATGTAAGCCCAAGTTCACTTCAAGTAGAAAACGGAAAAATCACCTCTCCTTCCGGAGAAGAAACCAGCTACTGGAAACTTTTGGAGGGGAAATTCATCAAGGAAAAAATTACGGGAGAGGCAACGCCAAAAAACCCAAAAGAGTACACCTATGTGGGGCAACCAGTAAAGCGTGATGATATCCGAAAAATGGTAAGTGGCGAGTCCCATTTTGTCCACGACCTGCAAATGCCGGGAATGGTTCATGCCCGGGTGCTTCACCCACCTTCTTACCACAATCGACTACAGTCTATAGATTTGGCAGAAGTGGAAGCTATGCCAGGCGTTTTGAAAGTGATCAGAAACGGTAGCTTTTTGGCAGTAGTAGCTGAGCGGGAATACCAAGCAATCAAGGCACGTGAAAAGCTGAAATCTTTGGCAGTCTGGAAAAAAAAACCTCTAAAAACACTTCCTGATCAACTGTTTGACTCAGTCAAAAGTACTGCAGGAAAGCCGGAAGAGGTTAAACTATCTGCTGGAATCGATGAAGTCATTGAAAATTCAGCGATAAATCACCAAGCAGAATACTTCAAACCATATCACATGCATGCTTCCATGGGGCCTTCTTGTGCGGTGGCAATTTGGGATGACGAAAAGCTTACGGTATGGACTGCCACGCAAGGCGTGTACCCGGTACGCTCGACCTTATCAGACCTGTTTTCAATCGATGCGGAAAAAATAAGATGCATAGGTGTACCCGGAGCTGGATGCTATGGGCATAATGGAGCGGATGATGTCTCTGCAGAAGCCGCGCTGATTGCCAAAGAATTGCCGGGAAAACACATCCGGCTGCAATGGATGCGGGAAGATGAAAACAAATGGGAACCATATGGTACTGCTATGGCATTTCGGCTTTCTGCGGGCATAGATTCTAATGGCAAACTTATGGCTTGGGATAGCACGGTATGGTCTGACTCCCATAGTACAAGACCAAACGGTAGAGCAGGCAGCTTTGTATCCGCAAGGCAATTGGATCCACCGGTTGAGTTTCGAAAAGGTGGATTTTCTGGCGGTTCACATCGAAATGGGATTCCGGAATACAGCTTCGCCGCCAAGCAACTTCACCTTTACAACTATGACGGGCCACTGCGCACATCTTCCCTCCGTGGATTAGGGGCTTATGGGAATACCTTTGCGATGGAGTCATTTATAGATGAATTGGCTAATAAATCAAATAATGACCCTTTAGAATTCCGGATCAATAATCTGGAAGACCCCCGTGCAAGAGCCGTTTTGGAAGAATTGGCAATAAAAACCAACTGGAAATCACGACAAAAAACCACTACAAATGGATTTGGTGTGGCATACGCAAGGTATAAAAATGCAACTTCCTATTTTGCGGTACATGCTGAGGTAGTAATAAATATAGAGACAAAACAATATAGACTTAAAAAGCTAACCGGAGTAATCGACTCTGGACTCACCATCAATCCTGATGGGCTTATAAACCAAACTGAAGGTGGAATGATCCAATCCGCTAGCTGGACTATGCTGGAAGAAGTAAATTTTGACAGGACAGGGATCACCAGTACAGATTGGGAATCTTACCCGATAATGAGAATGAAAGATGTGCCGGAAGTAGAAGTCCACATCATCGACAGGCCAGAAACCAAGCCTATGGGAGCAGGAGAAGCAGCAATGGGTCCCGTGGCAGCAGCTATCGCCAATGCGGTATTTGATGCTACCGGGAGTAGGGTTCGGAATTTACCTATTAAGTCCAAAAAGATTGATTGGGACTCAATCGGTTAATTCGACACGTTGATAGCCTATTCGCCACAAAATTTATATTCACAATAAGGAAGAAACATCGACCACGACCATTTTTGTACCCCCTTGCGAATCCTGGGTGCTACAATACAATTTCTCCCCAAACCAACTCAGCCCTACAATCCCTGTATTTATCCACTCATTTTCCTGGAAGTCCGTCACCTGAATCAACCTCCCTGTGGTGGAATTCCTGATCCATAATTGCGCAACTCCGGAACGATCCGAAATAAAAGCCAACAGATCCGGATCAGTCGGAGAAAAAGCCGGGTTGCTATCGTTCCAATCTGACACCACCCAGTTTATCAAAACAGAAGGACTATTCAGCGCAAACCCAACGATGTCGTAAGCAGATCCAGTATTCGTTTCTTTCGCGGTAGCAAGCCCATAAGCCAGATTATTTCCCTCGGCTTCATAAGACATTCCGAGCATTGGAGTCACAGAATTTTCTGGATATAACACCGCTCTAACAGGATTTTTTGGGTTGGTAGCCTTTTTATCCAGATTGTAAACAATCATCCGTCGATTGCCTTCGTCCAAGCTATCCAAAAAATAAACCAAGGTGGTATCGGCTACAGCAAAAACGGGAAAATACTGTTTGAATGAGTCTCTGACTATTTCCTCCACCTTAGTTGATGCAAAACTATACATCTTGATTACAGACTGAGCTTCGTCATTCTTTACCAAAACCAGCTTGTCACCGGCAGCTGACCAAGAAGGATAATTCCCGTCCGCAGGAATTTCCGTATGCGTTTTGGACTGAAGGTTATAGAGGAAAACCTCTTGGGAAGTGAATACTGAAGCAGATTCGGAGACAGTATAGGCGATTTGGTCACCTTTTGGAGAAATTTGTGGATGTGTGATATAATCAAAACCCTCCTTTTCAAAAATGCTCTCTACCTCGGGCAGTTCATTGGGAACGACCATCACCCGGTTGCTTTTGTTGCTGACATTGGCCCGCTTTGCCACCACATAGAACTCCTGCCTCACGCCTGGCTCCAATCCTTCCACCAAGAATGTCATTTCTCCAGCTTGCACTTCAGCAAATTTATAGTTTGTACTAGAAGTAAGTGACTTTGTCCAGATTTCATAGCTTGTCGCTAGCACAATAGTGGGACAATGTCCAGCGCAGAACTGGTTTGAATTCCATGTAAGTTGAACCTTGTCTGAATCCTCTAGTTTGGTAACAAGTGTCGGTGTTTCCAGAAAACTGCCTTCTGGAATCGGATCCTCGAAATTCTCGCAGGCTGAAAAAATAAGAATTGAAATAAAGAGTAATGTATAATACTTCATAAGTTGATCTGGATAAAACCTGTACGTTTTTCAATGAATCAAAGATACGCACAGGGCATTTTAGAATTGATATCCAACACTGAACTGAACGCCCAGTTCCTGCAAGATCTGTTTATAGTCTCCTTCTTTTTCAAATGGAATTACATTATGCCTTTTGTAATTGGGAAAAAGAGAAAAGATAAACTTGTCAGTATTGACTTTTGCCCCTAGGCCAACCAAATAACCAACCCCACTTTGATCTGAGAAATTATTCCCTTCAGAAAGCTGAAAATCCAGAAATGGGCCAGCGGCTGCATAAAAAATCTTACCTAAAGCATATTCAGCATAGACTGGAATTGAAAGCATCTTGAAATCTGGATTATGTGAATAAGAAGTTTGTGCGGGATAGCAATCAAAGCAATAGGCAGGGCTAACCTCCACGTTTGCAAAAGAATAATTCAGACCTCCAGTGAGTGAGAATTTCTCACTAATACTTTTCGAAAACAAAACACCGACCTCCATTAAATTCTCAATATCTACAGAGCTAGCTCCATCTAGATTTTCTTTCCAATTGGCCGATGCTCCAGAAACGCCATAATAGCCTTTCACATCTAACCCAGATTGTGCTGTGACCGAAAAACTTATTACAAGGATAATTGATAGTAAAAGTTTATTTTTCATAAGATCGAAATTACTGATAAAACCAGTTAGGCTAAGACGGAAGTAGTACATAAAATGCTACAAATACAATTATGAGAGCTTCAGAATTAGGCCTGATATTATGCTTCGAATAGCATAGATGGGCAGTCTGAAGACTGCATTGCCTCCCGGCACAAGTCATGAGACTTGCGCCAAAGTTGAAAAGATGGATAACTATTATCAGCTGCGTTCTTTGTGTGACCTTTGTGTCCTCTGTGGTTAAAAACAAAAAAAACGCCGACTTTTCAGCCGGCGTCTTCCATTATATAGAGTAATAAGTCTTGATTCTAAATTACAGAATCCAACTTCTTACTTCTTTCCTTCCATTTGCTCTTTCAACTGAGTCAATGCGTCCAAGTCACCTAGGGTTGACTTCTCAGCTGGAGCTGAAGTAGTAGAAGCAGAACCTGAATCAGATTTCTTCTTCGCATCCTTCTTAGCTGGCTTAGCAGACGCATCTTCTCTGAACATAGCAGTGTGAGAAAGAACGATTCTCTTATCATCTTTAGAGAATTCAGTTACTTTGAAATCCAAAGACTCACCAACCTCTACTTGAGATCCGTCTTCTTTCTCCAAATTTTTCACTGTAGCGAATCCTTCAAGACCGTAAGGCAATTCTAGAACTGCTCCTTTGTCGTTTTTAGAAACTACAGTACACTTATGAACTGATCCGATTGGGAATACACCTTCGAAAGTATCCCAAGGATTCTCTTCCAATTGCTTATGACCAAGAGCCAATCTTCTGTTGTCTACATCAAGCTCAAGAACCGCTACTTCTAGCTCGTCTCCTACTTTTACAAACTCAGATGGATGCTTGATTTTCTTAGTCCAAGAAAGGTCAGATACGTGAACCAAACCGTCTATTCCTTCTTCCAATTCAAGGAATAGACCGAAGTTAGTCAAGTTTCTTACCACACCTTTGTGCTTAGAACCCACAGCGTACTTAGTACCCATGTCGTTCTTAGTCCAAGGATCCTCAGTCAATTGCTTGATACCAAGAGACATTTTTCTGTCGTCCTTATCAAGAGTCAACACTACAGCTTCGATTTCGTCACCTACTTTCACGAAGTCAGCAGGGTTTCTCAAATGCTGAGACCAGCTCATTTCAGATACGTGGATCAAACCTTCTACACCTGGAGCAAGCTCAAGGAACGCGCCGTAGTCTGCTACGTTTACGATCTTACCTTTCACTCTAGATCCGATTTCAAGGCTAGACGCCAAAGAATCCCAAGGATGAGCAGTAAGCTGCTTCATACCCAAAGAAATTCTCTTCTTATCATCATCAAAGTCAAGAACCACAATCTGAACTTTCTGATCAAGTTGCAATACTTCTTCTGGATGATTGATACGTCCCCAAGAGATATCTGTAATGTGAAGAAGACCATCTACACCACCTAGATCGATGAATACACCGAAGTTGGTCATGTTCTTGATCACACCTTCCAATACCTGACCTTTCTCAAGGTTGTTTAGGATCTCAGCTTTTTGCTTCTCAAGGTCTTTCTCGATGAGCACTTTGTGAGATACTACTACGTTATCATTTGCGTGGTTGATTTTCACCACTTTCACTTCCATTTTCTTACCTACATAGATATCAAAATCCCTGATAGGCTTCACGTCGATCTGAGAACCTGGCAAGAATGCTTCTACACCGTAGATATCCACGATCAAGCCACCTTTAGTTCTTCTTTTCACCAAACCTTCGATCACGTTGTCATGCTCAAGGGCATCTTCGATGTCCTGCCATGCACGTACGATCTTGGCTTTCTTACGGGAAAGGATCAACTGACCAAGTGCGTTTTCCTGCTCTTCGATGAACACTTCTACAGTATCACCTGGCTGGATAGACTCAAGATCCCTGAATTCGGAAAGAGGAACCAATCCATCAGATTTGAAGCCGATGTTGATGATTACGTCCTTTTCATTCACACCTACTACGGTGCCTTTGATTACTTCTTTCTCAGTGATCTCGCCCAATGTACCTTCGTACAT